>JABIFK010000128.1 GCA_018650745.1 Candidatus Latescibacterota bacterium
AACTGATGCGTGGTTTAGACCATTGCCGAGAAGTTTCTCAATTTTAATACAGGAGCCACACAATGAAACTGTCCCTCACATCTGTTATGCTTCCCCGTTGGGATTTAGAAACCACTTTTACCAAACTTGCAGAACACGGCTACGATGGCATAGAACTGCGTTGTCGGTATAATCCCGATGACCCAAACGCAGAACCCGCAAACTGGGGACGCCACCTGACCGACGTCAGCCCAGACAACATCGTAGACAAAGCAGCTGAAATCCGAGAGCTTTCGCAAAAAACAGGCGTGCGTGTGGCAGCCCTTGCGCCCAATTTCACCTACGATCAAACCGACACCATCGAGAAAATTTTCGTGGGTGCCAAAGCCATTGACGCAGACAACCCGCCACTCATACGTATTGGTGCCCAGCGCCACGACCGCACCAAACCCTATATCAATCAGTTCCTCGCAGCCAGAGCAGGTTTTGCAGATCTGGTAGAAATTGCACGCGATCACGGCGTAAAAGTTATTTATGAAATCCACGTGGGCACCATTGCAGTTTCTGCAGCACGCACCATTGAATTGCTCAAAGATTTAGATACGAATCACATTGGCGCCATTTGGGACGTGCCCAATATGATTCGTGTGGGTCTCGAAGACAGCAAAATGGGCATAGAATTACTCGGCCCTTACCTTTCTCATTGCCACATTGGCAACGCCACACCAGAAGCGACTGAACGCGACGAAAATGGTCAAATGCAGTGGAAATGGAACTTCAGTGATCTGCGCGAAGGCATGGCCAATATTCCGCAAATCATCCAAGACCTGAAAGATGTCAACTACGACGGGTACCTCTCTCTCGAAGAGTTCGGCCCAGGTGATGATGAAACCAAGATTAGCGAACAAGGTGCCTATTTGCGAAAGCTGATCAACAGCTAAAGCAAATCAATCTTTTCAAAGCACGATAGATCAGATCAACAAACTTTCGCCTAAAGCAACCCAAAGGAAAAAATATGATCCCTCTTATCAGCAGCTTAAACTACGGCCCATTGGGCGTTTGTCAATTGCCACGAACTTGGTGGAAGGTGTTGCTTCGCACCACTGACATTATGGACAAAGAATATCCAGAATACAGCGGTGGGCTTGACCGAATGGTTTTTGAAGTATTGGATCTTGACAAAGACACAACGCTTGGATGGTTGCGTGATAACTTACCCACGTACCTCGAATTTGAAGCATGGGTGGTTGCTCAAAAAGGCGACGCGTTTTTCGCATTTGAACAGCAAGATGCCATTATCAGATGGAATGCTTCCGTAAGGGCTCGCCGGCACACAAATCCAACAAAAATCGAAGAAACCTATACGGACATTGGCCTATCAAAAGATGCAGGCATTGATTCAGCTCCAATCCTCAACAGCCTGCAAGATTGGCAACTCTTTTACAAACGCGACCTCAATTCCGATTACACCTCTAAACTCGGGAATCAAGTTGTTCCGCTCGTCGGCACATTGGACTACGGCCCTTTGGGCGTGCGTCAACTTCCACGAACTTGGTATAAAATTCTGCTCAAGGCCAAAGGTATTTTACACGCCGATTACCCCGATATGACCGGTAGTGGTCTTGATCCGCGCGTGCTCAAAGTGCTCGACATCGACATCGATGAAACCTTGTCCCACATTCGAAAGAACTTACCCTCCTATCTCGAATTTGAAGGCTGGATTCTCGAACAATGTGGTGGCACATTGCCTGCCAAAGCTGTAGACGAGTGGAACGACTACCTCTGCAACCGCATTCACCCAGAAGGCAAACAAGCCGACATTACCAACACGTTGGGTAGAGACAATGACGGCAGCATCACATCAGCCGTCGTGCTCAATAACATCGAAGACTGGCACTTCGCACACCAGGACTTGATCAACAACCGTTAACATTTTTAATTTTGCATTTTTAATTTCCGAAGGAACCCAAATGGCGATCCATCTTGCCGAACGTCCCAACGGCGTCAACATCTACCAAGTCACCACAGACAAGCTCGATAAATCAAACATCTATTGCGAACTGCCCTATTGCTCCGCAGATTCAAGTCTATTTGTGTATCAACAACAAAACCCGGACACAGAAACCAACCGCACCGAATACGTGGCCTGTGAATTTGGCACTTGGAAAACAGAAATCATCGGACGAGGGTTGGGCGGCCCAGGCATGACCCACAAAGGCATCTTTTTTTATCGCCGAACCGTGCCAGGCAAATGCCAGGAGCTCGTACGCATGGATCTCAATACCCGTGAAGAAAAAGTCATCTACGAATTTCCCGAAGACTTTCAACCACGCGGTTTGGGCACAATGTCACCCAACGAACGGCATTACGCCTACGGCGTCACCATCAGTTACGGTCCCAAGATGTTTGGCATTGAACTCATAGACCTCGAACAAGGCACGCGAGAAATCATCAATACCGATCCCGATATTTGCAACCCGCACACACAGTTCGAACCCACCAACGGCGAATACATTATGGTGCAACACAACCGAGGGTGTGAATTCGAACCTGACGGCACGCGCCTCAAACTCGTTGGGGACGAGGGTGCGACCGAATATTTGATACACGTGCCCGACGGAAAAGTCACGCCCCTGCAAGTGGGCCCACCGCACACACCGGGCATTACGGGTCACGAAGCTTGGATTGCTGGCACCAATGAAATTTTAATGTCCGTTCGCGCTGTTGACGACTACGTGCTCGAAAAAGGCAACCTAATCAAAGTGGGTCCAGGCAAAGCGCCAGAACGCGTTGGTGCACCAGGATATCGATTTAACCACGTAGGCACCTCACCGTGCGGTAAATATTACTTTTGTGACGATTGGCGTGGGGCCAGCAAATTAATCGTGGGCAACATTCAAACAGGTAAAACTGTGCAAATCTGCGAAGCACACACCTCAATGGGCAAATCGCAAAGCACACACGGCCACCCCTATCTTTCACCCGATTTAAAATGGTTGGTCTTCAACTCAGACCGAACCGTGCGCCCACAAATTCACGTAGCCTCTGTACCCAAAGAATTAATCGAGAGCTTGGATTAAGATCACCTTCAAATGGAACCAAACCCAATAAGCCTTCGGACGGTTTCCGAAGGCTTATATTATTATAAAAAATGACAAATCAACACATTGAACATCAACTCACCGTCGAAAATCCAGAAACATCTGCGGTCGATCTGCTCAGTGAAGCAACCCATTTGTCCAAAGGCATGATCAAACAAACCATGCAAAAAGGTGCGGTTTGGATCACCCGAGACAAATACACACAAAGATTGAGGCGTGCCAAAAAGCAGCTCAAAGTCGGCGACCAAATTTTCATCTATTACGATTCAAAGATTCTTAATGAAACAACAGAAGCAGCTCAACTCATTGCAGATGAAGAGGCCTACAGCGTTTGGTACAAACCCTACGGAATGCGCTCCCAAGGTTCCAAATGGGGAGACCACACAACCGTTCAACGCTGGGCCGAAACACATTTAAAACCGCAACGCCCAACGTTTACAGTTCACCGTTTAGACCGCGCAGCAACCGGCCTTATTCTCATTGCTCACAAAAAACAAACCGCAACCGCGCTCTCGAAACGCTTCGAAACACACACGATTGACAAACAATACCAAGTCATTGTTCACGGCCAATTCCCAAATACGCCGCAGAACTACACCGAAGCCATTGATGATCGCTCAGCACACACCCAAGCCACCCTTCTAAGTTACGATGCCACACAGAATCGTTCTCTACTCAACGTCACCATCCAAACCGGTCGCAAACATCAAATCCGAAAGCACCTTGCCAGCGCGGGCCACCCCGTTGTTGGCGATCGTCTCTACGGCTTAGAGAATGAACCAGAAAACCTTCAACTCACGGCCTATTCACTCACCTTTGATTGCCCAATCTCTCACCAGAGCCAAACTTACCAACTGCCCGCAATTTATCTGCCTGTACTCTGAAACTACCACGCCAAATTCCACCAACAATGGTTTTGTCGAATCCTATGCCCCCAGATAAATGGCATCATCTAAGATCTTGAGTTTACTCATCGTTTACCTTCGTTTTCAAGTCAAATACATTACTTGAATAACTGCTCACATATGACACTTACTTAACCAAAAACACATGTCACAATTTGAATCAATTCATCACACACTAAAAACCGTCGTACGTATTTGCCAAAGGAGGAGTAAAGGTGGATTCGTCAGCGATCAAGGCATTTTCCAATCAAGCTGACATACCCAACTCCTTTCCCTGACGCCCCCCTACCAGAGAAGCACCAACGCACCCGTATAACTGTGCACAAAATTACGCTCTCCAACCGGTGCGAATTCTGCCTGCCCAAAAAATCCAGCGATCGGAAACGCACCCAAATATTTGCGCATCACCAACACATCGTGATCTGGCTGAGCATACAAACCAAAACCACGCCCCATGCAGTTGAAATACAAACCACAAACCCCAGCAAGGCTTCCCTTCTCTGCTTTCAAGCGCTTCATCACTTGAACCATATCTTCATGCGCGGCCCCGGGCGTACGTAAATTAAACTGAACGGTTTGGCCTACAGAAACGGATTCATTAATCCCCAACCCACCAGAGCGTTCTTCAATACCCATTAAAGTACGAATGAGATAATCACCCAGTTTGCGCTCCACCGCATACTCATCCATCGCCAAACCAATAAATATATTGCGGCGCAAATGGGCTTTTTCTTCTGCGCTCAGCGTATCCATCGCTTCTTTGAGCGCATCCACCGCTGGGCCAAATGCCAACTGGTGTATCATTTGATCGTCACACTGCGTAATCGTGTAGGCCTGCCCAAAGGGTTGGCAACCTTGCGCGACACCCGTAGCAAAGTTTACCCCACGCAACAAGACACCTACAACCAAATCCTCACCTATCTCATTCCCACACCACTGCAAGGAAGGTGGTTCCGTGCGTTCCCACGGATTGGGCGACGCCATCCCACCCACAATAGGCAAATGCCCAATATTATCTGTAATCTGTTTCATAAATCGTGCAGGATCGCCAAACAACCCCGTCACCATAACGAGCAAGGCATCATCCTTGTCATAGGGCAACAACTGTTCTCCAATACCAATGCCTGCACCTTCTCCCCGTTCATGCACCAAAACAACATCCAAATCTTCACCAACCATCACCAACACAGCCACACCCGGTTCTCGGTCATTTTCTCGATCGTCAGTCAGCACCCCCATCCCAGAGCATCCCACAACATTTACAGTCTCGGCAACTTCCATGACTTCCTGAACCAACAGTTGGGCAATTTCCAAATGGTGATGCGTCACAAAAACGAATACCAAATCGGCTTGTGTCAGTGTAGCTTGCCCCAACGCACTGTGCGTGGCCAACCGCGCAGCTTTTAATCCATCTGATTCATTTGAATGTCCTGCTCCCGACAGAATCATGATACCCTCATCCAATGCAACGTTTCCATCAATGCCGCAAGCTGTAAATGCACTTGCATTTCATTAGGTGTTTTTGGGTTGTTGTTTTGAATTTCAGTAACAGCATGCACCATTTTTTCAGAAATAGGCCTCCAAACTGCGTTCAAAAAGGCTTTTTGTGTTTCATTGTTCTGATAAGGTACCGAAGGTCTATCGCGCGGTACACCACCAGCACGTCGCCAACACGCGTGTAATGCTTCGCCTAAAGCTTGATGTTTATCTTGCATCACGGCGGGCAAGTCATACAAACACGTCCGCAAATGCACATCACAATTTCGGTCTGAATTGACAAACTCAGTTTGATGCAAATCGAGCCACACTTCATAGTGATACCTGTCATTGAGTTCAAAAAATGACTTAAAAAAGGTAGAACGATAATCCCGATTGGGCTCCACAAAAGTATGAGCATCAATCTGTTCATACGCAATACCCAACAAAGCGGGTTCCGTCACCTCTCGTTTATCCCAGCACGCCACCCGAGGGAAACGCGCACCGACCTCTTCGCCAGACTCGCCAAACATCCACAAGAAGAACCGCTCGTTGGAAATGTGAGATCCGTCCCAAAATGTCACAGGTGCACGCACACTGCCCATCGGATTGGCATCGGGTACTAGCGTAATAACAAATTCTTCAAGAACCGTCTCACGCCAAGCGTCCCATCCTTGAGCATATATACCCAAACCAGCCAATGCCCGAATCAACTCAGCACAAGCCGCTACACCCGCAGGCTCGTGAGCGTGTGGACGCGATACAAAGAGCTTTTTTTTACGTGACCAATCCTCGCCCGCGCCAAAGGTAACAGCCCAAATTGTATCTCCTGTCCACTGTTTAAATGTGTCTATTCTTGGACCCTCCAGCTGTTCAATCAGCCGCGCGACATCGCCAGGAAAAACGACAAAATCATAATCAGGTGTGAAGATTCCAGAAAATGGGTGTTTCATAATTCCTCCTTTGACCCAATATAGACGCAAAACCT
>JABIFK010000190.1 GCA_018650745.1 Candidatus Latescibacterota bacterium
CCCGCCGTATCAATAATGCCAACCCCACGCCCGTCGCAAATACCCGGAATCGCCTGCCCAAATTCCAAATTGGGATTCATCTTGGTTGCATCATCGAGAAACCACACACGCAACAACTTGGCCGCGTGCTCGGCATACAACTCACTTTCAAACAAAAAGCTCGCCAGCGACAATGTTTCGACATGAGAACACACCGGCCCCATTCTCGCATTGTCGTAGTTGTGACGATCGGGGTTCACCTCACCATCACGGCGAATATAAGGCAAACCGTTTGGCTTGTCTGGGTCGGGCCACCAATAAGGCCCCACACTCATATAATCATGTTTGTCGCCGCTGGGCGGCACCCGTTCTTTATCGACAACAGACACAGGTTGAAACAACAACGCATCATCAGCCTGCTGATACAACGGAATCAGTGCGGGGGCCAACTGTCCAGCATTCGATGCCTTCCGCGTGGCATTCAAAGTTTCAGCATCCCAAATCAAAAGTTCCATAATATCCTCAACAAATCAAAGCAGAAAGTTTTCATTTTTTTCTGTGTTTTTATCTTTAAGATTTTATTCACAGACCTATAAAACGTCATACTTTTTCAAAAAATCAAGGGCCTCGGTTTTACGCGAAAGAGGTTCGGAGCACATAAAGACAAGGCCCTCGGCACTGCCCAACTTTTCAACCAAAGCCTCAAACGTGGCCATACTGCCCGAAAGCTGAATCAGCTTTCCCGCATCGCGAATCTTTCGATACACCTCGGGCCAGTGCTCAAACCCAGGCTTGCCAGCACCCGGAATCCACTGCACACCTTTGAGTGCTTCAATCGTCAACAACGAATCCAAGTGCGGCAACTGCCCAGGCCCGTCCAAATGATAAAACGGATTGGCCAAACGCTTGCACGAAGCCGCTAACTCGGGTTTGACAAATTCGTCAAACATGTCGGGCCCAATCATATAACAAAAATCACACTGCAAAATGTAATACGGTTCCGCCGAAAAAATCGGTGTCCACGCCGTGTACCCCGGGTTCACCGGTTGCAAAATTGCATTCAATTCATCATAAGCCTGCCACCAAGCCGTATGCGCCGACCAAGTCGCCGATTTCACACTTTCGGGGTCGTCGTAAAGATCCAGCAACAATTTCTCGCCCGGACGAAACGAGGACAAAATATCCAAATTGCCGCCCAAGTCCGTCATGCCAACCTGCACAACGCCTTCCCAACGTTCCTGTGCACAACGCATAATATTCTGCACCCGAAGGTACCATGCGTCGTGCGAATCAATCTCAAATCTCAAATCCTTCACCAACAAATCTTCGCGCGGATGAAACCACACCGTATCCATCCCCACCTCAGCACGTCCGCCCACAAAAGCAGCAATAGCGCCCGGTCCAAAATCTGGAATAATGGCAGGAAACGCATCGCCAAGATACGTCGTCAAAGACAAATCATAATCCCACCGATCCACAATGTCTGTGGCCGAAACCGAAAAATCGTACTGCGCAGTACGATGCTTGCGCGACTGCACCGGCTCAGCCCGCCCAGGATCACTCCCACCCAACCGCATCTGAATCAAAGGCCTTGCCAACTCTCCCGCCCACCAACGTGTTGCATCTTCCCGAATCTGATCCCAACGCCCCACCTCAAAACCCACCATCACAACCTCCCCTCTGTTACCCCAGTTTTGACATCCATCACCTCTATAGTTGCCAACAAGCAGCTGCTTTTGGCCTTTGTTTTAAACTTTTAATTTTTGTTGAATGTCCATTTCAACAGATCTCTCACGGCTGTAATATTTTATGCCGGTGCATCTCCCCAATCTGGCACATCCAAAATCTCCCCATCACGCAGTGCAGACTTGTGTGCCATCACACCGGCCGCCATATATCGCGCAGCTTCCCACGCATTGATCGCTGGGGTGCGCTCTTGGGCAACCGCCTCCACAAATTCATGCACGAGATAAGCATGAGACCCACCGTGTCCGCCATAAAAATTTGACGTTTGGCTGATATCTTGAAACGCATCTGCAACATCCCCAGGTAACGGATCGCGCATATCGGCAACCGTCAAAGGTGTCGTATCGTGTTTGCCCACCCACGTATTCTCTCTAAAAGAAGCCTGTGTGCCAAACATACGAAAAATTTCCGAGCCACCGTGACCAATCTGACGATATTCACAAATCCGCATCGTTGATCCATTGCTCATATTAAACAACGCCGTCTCATTGCTAAACTGCTCACCAAAATAGGGATCTTTGTCGGGGTCGGAAAAACCCCACGCGCACACTTTTACCGCGTGGGCATTCATCACACAAATCGGTCCCGCAGTCGAGTGCGTCGGATAATGCATGGGCCCCGACACAACCCCACGGGCGCGATATGTCTTCGAAAATTCTCGCCACTCCTCACCCGCCTTGCTCGCCAACCGTCTGCGCTGCACTTCGCGTAAGCCGTGATCCACATCGTGCAAATATTCTCCCTCGGCATACACAAAATGACCAAAAGCACCCTCGGCGGCTTTTCGACGACAATACATTGCTTGAGGCCGATAATACGTCGTCTCACCTAACATATAATGCTTGCCAGTCCGACCACACGTCTCAACCAGCTGATTGCACCAATCCAAAATCTCATCCCCATCAGGCAACGACACCACAGGCACCGCGCTATAAACATGCTTGCCCGAGTTCATCACCTGCACAGCCTGTGCGGCGTGCAACCAAGGCTGTGTGATCAACACAACGGCGTCCAGATCCGATTGACAAATCGCATCTAAAGAATCATACACATCCGAGGCATCAAACTTGTCTTGAAATGCAGGGTTCTCGGAAAACTTCTTTACCCGCTCAGGTTCACGGTCACACAAAGCAATGCGATCAACCAACGGATGCGCCTTAAACAAACCGGCAAAAGAAGAACCGAAACTACCCAAGCCCACCAAACCAATACTGATTCCCATAAAAACACTCCTTGAAGAATTGTCTTATGCCCCATTCACCCTTGGCATCGGCAAAGACTCCTTATACATCTCCGCGTGCAACAACTTGCGCGTCAATTCCATTTTCAAATCTCGACTCTCCGCGTCGTTCCACAAATTGTTCACCTCACCCGGGTCATCTTGCAAGTCAAACAATTCCCCGTAGTCCTGCCCATAATACACCGTCAATTTATACCGTTCATTCACGTACGTCTTCACGTGCAACGTCAACGGATCGTGATGATTCTCCACGATTACGTGATCGCGCACCGTCTCCTGTTCCCCATACCAAACAGGCGATTGATCTTCACCCGTCATGCCGTGTGGCACAGCAATATCTGCCGCACTCAAAAATGACGGTGCCAAATCCACCAACGATTGCAAAGACGTCGATTCTTTTCCCGCCGCAACCTTGCCCGGCTGACGCACCACAAACGGCACCTTCACCATATCTTCATAATGAAACGCACCCTTGGCCTTCAACCCGTGCTGACCATAAAAATGCCCGTGATCCGACGAAAACACCACCAACGTATTCTCCGCCATGCCAAGTGCGTCAAGCTTGTCCATAATCTCACCAATCTGCTTGTCCATCAAACTGACCATTCCGTAATAAATCGCCACATCTTTGGCCAATTCATCTTTGTCGTGCAAATGCGATTGTAAACCGTGCAAACCCTGACCACTCGATTTCCACGGCGAAAAATCAGGCTTCTCTGTCTGCGTCAATTGAAAGTGTGGCGGATTTTTGTCGTGCTCGCCCGGTGTCACTTGCGCCACCGTCAAAGATTCAGGATCGTACATGGTGTCCCACGGGCGCGGCACCAAATACCCCGGGTGCGGGTCAAAAAAGCTCGACCACAAAAAGAACGGCTCATCATTCTCCTTGTATTGCTCCAACAAAGCACAAGACCGCTCGGCAATCCACGTCCCATAATGATATTCTTCCGGGATCTCCCACGTGCGCTTTTGCGTATTGTTGTTCCCCGTCGGTGGTCGATAATAATCTCGCCAATTCGTACACCCCTTCTCCTCCAACCAAATTGCATAATGCTGTCCCACGTGCGCTTCATCTGTGTGATTACGCGCCAATTCAATGTGCTCAAACCCGTAAAACGGCTCTTTGTAATTCCGCCAAAAATCCAAATCCTGCAACTTCGGATACGCCTCCAAAGACGGAAATTCCTCAGTCCCCTTCAACGGCTGAAAATGCGCCTTACCCACCAATGCCGTGCGATACCCCGCCGCCATAAAATCTTCACCCACCGTGTGCTCACTCTCCATCAACTTCGTGCCCAACGAATACGCCCCGTGCTGACTCGGATACTTGCCCGTCACAATCGACGCCCGCGTCGGCGTACACGTCGGATTCGGGCAATACCCGCGCGTAAACATCGTACCCTGCTTTGCCAACCGATCCAAATTTGGCGTCTTAATCTCTGGGTTCAACAACCCCATTGTGTGCCAATGCTGCTGATCCGACGTAATCAACAAAATATTCGTACGCTCAGACATAACCCACCCTTTCGTTTCTTCCTGCCATTGACTTCCTTTGACTTTTGCCTTTGATGTTTGATTCTCTCCTGCATTCTGTCTCCTGCCTTTCCAATGTAACACCCCCCACCAAACACAGCAACGCAGAAATCAAACCATCATTTCTAAAAATCAAGCCCCCCTCAAACCCAAACGCACAGCCTCGGGTGCAAACCTTGCCAACCCCAAACGCAAGGTGCCACCAAGTAATGTTCAATGCCAAACGAACCCACTCAGCCCGCTCCAAAGTAAGCAAAAAAATCACTTATAAATATATGTTTACGAAAACATATTATTTTCAACCTGTCCGATAACGAACACCACTGTCCCACCAGCGAACACTTTTAAGATTTTCCCATAACACCACATTTACATAAATAACTATATTTTAACAATTTAAAAATTTGGCACATTCATTGCATTAATAAGAACCAATCACCAAACTAAAAAAACGAATAAATTACTATTTCGCAACCCCAACAATCAACCCAACCCATTACTCGCCTTTCATCCCCTTCAGGGGACCGAGGGGTGATCTAAGAACAAAGGCACCTACCTCCCTAACCCTCCTCCCTAAAGGGAAGAGGGGACTGTGAGCCATTTGCTAAACACCCTTATCTATAGTTCTGCTGAAGGTTTGTCCTTTATTGAATGCACTAAGAAACCAAACAAACCCATTATAAGAATCGATCCGAATAACACTTGTATCACCCCATCACTGCCTTTCATCCCCTTCAGGGGACCGAGGGGTGCCTTTAAAAGGTTCTCAAATGTTCAAAAACTACATCACCGTCGCCATCCGCAACCTCGCGCGCCACAAAGTCTATTCATTCATCAACATCTTAGGCCTTGCCGTGGGCATGGCCTGTTGTGTGCTCATTGGGCTCTACATTTACAATGAACTGAATTACGACAATTTCAAAAAGGTCGATCGCATCTATCAGGTACTGAGAGAACAGCACAGTGGCGATCAAAAATCCATATCCCGATTTTCTACGGGTGCGCTTCAACAGGCATTAGAAGATAGATTTCCTGAAGTAGAAGCAGCCACCAAACTGGCAATTAGTGGGCAAGGTTTTATACAGTATGGCAACAAAACGTCTTCTGAAGTATTTGGACTGACCGAACCAGACTTTTACGACATCTTTGACATCTCCTTTATAAAGGGCAATCGTGAAAGTGTCATGCACCAGCCCATGTCCATTGTGTTGTCCAAACGACTATCGGATCAACTCTTTGGCGACGAAGATCCCATTGGCAAAGTTGTGACCATGACACGCAAAGGATTTTTTAATGGCGATCTGGTCGTTCGTGGCGTCATGGAAAACATATCACAAAAGACGTCTTTGCCCTGTGAAATGTTGATCACGGGTTTTACAGACCAATCATCGCAATATGTTAAGTGGGATGAGTGGAGACCCATAGGGAGTTTCACACCCATCATCACCTACGTCCTATTGAAACAGGGCGTGGATGCAAAAAGTTTAGAAACCAAACTACAAGGCATGATCAAACAATATATGGGATCGGAAACCGCCGAAATCTTACAATATCATTTACAGCCCTGGTCTCGCATCCACCTCTACTCAAAGATGGACTACAACCTACCAATAGGAGGCAGCCTACGCGATATTCAAGAAATTTATCTGCTTTGTGCTGTTGCTGGTTTTATTCTATTCATTGCCTGTATCAATTTTATCAACCTGACAACGGCAAGATCGGCCCGAAGAGCGCAAGAGGTGGGTTTGCGCAAGGTGGTGGGCGCACATCGATTTCAGATGGTCGCACAATTTATGGGCGAAGCCATTTTAATGGTGGGCATTTCTGGGGTCATTGCGATGGGATTAATCGAATTGTCGCTGCCAAATTTTGCAACTTTTATGGGAAAACCTCACCTGTCTCTCGGTATGCTCAATGTAGCACAGATGGTGTTCGGATGGGGCAGTTTGATGCTCGTGGTTGCTTTGCTCGCGGGTGCTTATCCCGCCTTCTTTTTGTCGGCCTTTAAACCCGTCGACACACTCAAAGGAGCGCCCAAAACGGGTGTGCGCGGTGTGTGGTTGCGCAAAGGATTGGTGGTAGCCCAATTCGCCCTATCCATTGCCTTAATTGCTGGCACAGCAATCGTATATCAGCAGATGGCATTTATACGCAGCCAAAGAGCCCTAAGTGCGGAGTACGTCATCCTCACAACAGATTTTTTCCAAATGGATTCCCGTTCAACAGCCAATCCAGATGCCTGGCTGGTAAACCGATATTGGACCATTAAAGATGAAATTTTAAAACATCCCAACATTTCTGCTGCAACAGCATCCATATGGCCAAAGGGAAGCGGTGGGGGTATGAGCCAGAGTATAAAGGTCGAAGGTCATGAGGATGAGATCGTGCAAGTGAACCGCTTTAACGTGGACGAAGATTTCATTCCATTTTATGATATTGAGATTGTGGCAGGTCGCAATTTTTCGCGGGATATTCCAACCGATGAAACCCAGGCCTATATCCTAAATGAATCTGCGGTCAAAATATCAGGCTTAAGCGATCCCATTGGAAAAACAATAACGTGTAATAATCAACCAGGGCAGGTCATTGGTGTGGTCAAAGATTATCACTTTGGAACTTTACACCATAAAATCAACCCCCAAGTGTTGGTGATGGGCAAAACCGATTTCAACTTTTTCACACTTAAAATACACCCAGAAAATTTGAGTGAGACCATCGCTTTTGTCAAAAAAACACTGTCTCAATTTTCACCCAAACCCCTGCCCACGACCTATTGGTTTGAAGACGATCTCTTTCATCGTTATTACCAGCAAGACATCCGTACAAGCACACTGGTAACCACATTCTCTGGGCTGGCTATTTTTCTGGCATGTTTGGGCCTGTTGGGCCTGGCAGCTTATGCCGCAGAACAGCGCACAAAGGAAATTGGTGTTCGCAAAGTCTTGGGCGCAAGTGTAAGCGAGATTATGGCACTGTTGTCCAAAGATTTTTTGAAACTGGTACTGATTGCCAATATTGTTGCCTGGCCCGTAGCCTACCTCGCCGCCAATCATTGGCTTCAAGCATTTGCCTATCGCATTGAGGTCGGCGTGCTGCCATTCTTTTTGGGTGCCACACTGGCGTTACTCATCGCATTGACAACCGTAAGCTATCAAGCCTGGAAAGCCACACGCGCAAATCCAGTAGAAGCACTCAGACATGAATAAATCAACCCAACAATCAACCCTTCATCCCCATCGCTCGCCCTTCACGCCCTTTCAGGAGTCGGGGGATGCCTTTCCAAAAAGAAAAAGCCAACCTCTCAAGAGGTTGGCTTTTTATCTCATCTATTTTTTTAATCATTCAGGTGAAACCAAATCCACCGTTGGAAAATCCATTTTATACCGCGTTGCATCCCGTGTCAACAACGGTATTTTTTCAACAGCTGCATGGGCGCCTATAAAGAAGTCAGGCAATGGCGAACGGCGCGAACCACCTCGTTTGCGATACGCCAAAAAGGCCTTGCCTGCTAAAAACAGTGCCTCTTTCGGAATTTCGCGCATCTGAAAGCCGCCTATTTTGAGCACGGCTTCCAATTCTTCAACATCTTCAAAACGAATAGAAATTTCTGCATATACAATCGGATTGATTAAGAGTATATGTGTTGTCTGATAGTGCTCTAATTGGGCTTTTGACCAAGCAACCCAAATGGGATCTTTGGTAAAAATATCTAAAATGATATTGGCATCAACAAGCACGCCTTTCATTTTTCGCCCCGAGTCAATGCCATAATCTCATCCGTTGTCATCTTGACCGTACCAACCCCCAACAACTTGTCAAAGGGGCTCAAAGAAGGCTTGCCCTTGACCAAATAAACACGCCCATTTTCCTCGACAAACTCAACTTCACTATTGAGCGCAATTCCCATTTTTTCACGAAGTTTTTTGGGAATTGTTATCTGTCCTTTGCTTGTTACACGCATTCTGCACCTCCAATCAAAAGTAAGAGTATTACAAGTAAGAGTATTACTTTTCAATCCGATTGTCAACAATGCCCCAAATATCTCTCCCCAAAATCCCTTCCAACGATCACCCACCTCTCATCCTCTTTTAGAGTTATCGGTCGGCCTACTTGCCGGAACCTATCCAGCGTTTTTCCTCGCCACTTTCCAGCCCCTATCCGTACTAAAAGGTTTCTCCCGGTCTGGCAAAAGCAACGCGGGCCTTCGAAAAGGCTTGGTCGTTTTTCAATTCGTCATTTCAATCGTACTCACCATTGGCACAGCCGTCATCTATCAGCAACTGTCCTACGTCCAGCAAAAAGATCTTGGATTCAACAAAACCTACACCCTTGTTTCACCGCTCTTTTTTGTAGACCGTTCCTTAAACAAAAACGTGGAATCCATAAAACAGTCTTTTTTACAGCACCCAAACGTCGTCGCCGCAACCGCCTCATACAACCTTATGGGCTGGCTCAATGCTCGAGAAGCGGTTCGCCCCGAAGGCACCACAGGATCTCTGTTGCAAATGGACATGCTAAGAATCGATGCAGATTTTTTAA
>JABIFK010000249.1 GCA_018650745.1 Candidatus Latescibacterota bacterium
CGAAGGGAAACCGATTCGATTGCATTTTGAGATGGTTCGTGCTCGGATCTATGCGTTTAGATTTGAGGATAAATAAAGATCCGTGATTAAATCAGCCCGATAATGATTATTGGGCCGTTTTTTTATTTAGATCTTTCTCGGAAGATGATACAGCTTACAACCTGTGCCAATTGATCTTTCCGTGTTTTTAAAGTTATCATTTGACAAAGTAATTCTACTTTGTAGATTATGATTAGTCAAAGTCTTAAAATGCATAGGCTTTTTTTATGAAATAATGGCGAATTACGAGTGGGTATGGTTTCGCTTCTGACGAATATCTAAAGAAACTTTTGGCATGCAACACCCATCCTGAGTTGGGTAGGTTAGCGAGTAAAATAAATGACCAATAACGCAAACATCAAATCAGATGGTGTTGAATCTGATGACATCGCGCTTCAGTTGGGTGAGCGTATAGACGTTCTTGGTTGCGTCCTGTCTGCACTTCATCCAGATCGTGAGCCCGAGCGCGTCATGCGTGACATTTCTGCTGCTCTTTCAAAATTGATTCCTCACGATCGTATCTTGTTGGTGTCCAATGTGACACATGAAAGGTGGGGGCTGGACCGGAACGTCTTTACATCAAGTAGGTATTACCCACCCGTTAGCGAATCTGAGACAGACATGTCTGCTCACAAGTGGGTTGCTTTTTACAAGACTTCTCTGTTGCGATCCAACGTAAAGAAAGACATGCGGTTCAAGTTGGATGGATCTTTCTTAAGAGATGGCAGGTTGTCTGCTTTATATGTTCCATTGTGTGATGAACAGGGCCATTATGGCGTCCTTTCTTTTGCATCGGACCAGGCCGAGCGATATGGAAAGGCCGACCTGGGTATTGTCGAATGGCTCGCAGCGAAAATTGGCAATCCTTTGTCCGTATTTCAGGCGTGCTTGGGCAATTGGAAATTTAGACAGATGCCAGTGAACATGCAGTTGGATTTGGATCGGACGCTCGAGCAAATTCTCTGGCTTATTCAACAAGAGGGTTATGACCGTGTTCGTATTTATCTCTACGATCAGAAAACGGATGAAATGATTGGCGGTGCTCAGGTCGGTATTGATCAGTATGAAGGGTTCAAGGGTGTTCGGTTGCCGGTTTCTGAGGATCCTCATAGCCAGAAAACACTCGCGGGTCGCCAAGCTCAGATCTATCGTTGGGATAAGGATGAAGGTTCTGGTCGCCTGCGTCTTGAATTGGATGCCCCTAAGAACAGCAATTGGGCCGAATTGCCATTGTTTTTCGAAGAAGCAGACCAAGTGCATATGGTAGGGAAAATTTCACTGGACAACAACAAAACTGGGCGGGCGTTGGACCCCATTGCACTCAATAGATTGATGGGGATTGCCTCATCTGCGGCTTTGTCGATTCGACATGCTCAGCTCTATGCCTCTCAAGTTATCGATGCCGAACGAAGTGTGAGAGGTTTTTTTCCGCTCCGTAACGACAATGGGCAGGTGTCAAAGATTTTGGGAATGACGCAAGATATAACGCAACGCAGACGTTTAGAAGAAGATGCTCGAAAGGCCCATAATTTGGAGTCTTTGGGGGTGCTTGCTGCCGGGATTGCGCACGATTTTAACAATGTCTTGACCGGTGTGATCGGCAATCTTAGCCTTTTGGGTCAGTTGTTGTCTTCCGACAGTGAAGCATATGAAGTTGCCCACGATGCTTTGTTGGCAGCATCCAGAACCAAAGGGTTGACACATCAGTTGATGACGTTTGCCCGAGGGGGTACACCGATCAAGGAAACTGCTTCTATCGAGATGCTCATCAAAGAGACGGTCGATCTCTCGTTGCGCGGAGCCAATACAAAACCCGAGTTCAATTTTGCCGATGGTCTGTCTTCTGTGCATGCTGACTGTGGGCAAATGGGACAGGTGATCCAGAATCTTGTGCTGAATGCGAGTCAGGCGATGCCCGATGGTGGGACATTGTGGATATCTGCAGAGAATGTCGAGGTATTTGAGAGTGGTCCCCTGTCGTTGGAACCGGGTGCTTATGTTCTGGTATCCATAAAGGATGAGGGCATCGGCATGTCTGAAAGTGTTATGGCTCGGGTATTTGATCCTTATTTTACGACAAAAGAGGCCGGGCACGGCCTGGGTTTATCGATTTCCTATTCTATTATTTTGAAGCATAATGGTCATATCGAAGTGACGTCTCAACAGGATAAAGGAACCACCTTCACATTCTATTTACCCGTTTCCAATGTAAAGGCTGTGACAGCTGTCGTGCATGAGAAAACCATGGTCGCTGGCGAGGGGAGAGTCTTGTTGATGGATGATGAAGACTTGGTTCATCGTACCATGGGGCGGGCATTGGGACGATTTGGATACGAGGTAGAGAGTGTCTACAATGGAGAGAACACCCTACAAGTCTACAAAGATGCATTGGGGTCAGATCGGGCATTTGACGTGGTGATTTTGGATTTGACAATTCCGGGGGAGATGGGTGGGAAGGAAGTAGTTGGCAAGTTGCTTGAGATAGATCCACGAGCCCGAGTGCTGGTTTCGAGTGGGTATTCAAATGACCCTGTTATGGCTCGTTTTTTAGATTACGGTTTTGTTGGAAGCATTGCCAAACCAGTGGACATTGATGAATTAGCGTATACAGTCAAGAGCGCATTGGATCTTTAACGATCTTAATTATGTGCACCAAATAGATCAGGTTGTAGGCATCTGTATGTCGGTGGGATTGATTGCGCTGTTTTTTTTACAGCGCACCGCTATTAAGTGTGAAACGTGGCGATTTCATCAAGTGATTTGCGTTGGATGTTGGGAACTTGGGCAGTGGGTGTGGGATAACCGACTACAAGGAGTAGAAAGGGGCGTTCGCTGTCGGGGCGGTTGAGAATGGTGTTGAGGAATTTCATTGGGCTGGGTGTGTGGGTGAGTGTGGCAAGGCCCGCATTGTGGAGGGCTGTGATGAGAAGACCTGTGGCAATGCCGACAGATTCTGCCACGTAGTAATTTTGATCGCGGTCACCATCTGTGGTTTGGCCAAAGCGCTGGGCAAAGATGGCGATGAGCCAGGGCGCTGTTTCGAGGAAGGGTTTGTTGGCATCTGTACCAAAGGGTGCAAGGTCGTCCAACCAACGTTGAGGCGCGCGGTGCGTGTAAAATTCGCGTTCTTCTTCTTCGGCGGCTTCTTTAATTTGTTTTTTTATAATGGGGTCTGAAATGGCAACAAAGTGCCATGGTTGTTTGTTGGCGCCACTGGGGGCTGTTCCGGCGGTTTGAATGCTGGTGGTAATAAGAGATTGTGGAACCGTGCGATCGGAGAAATCTCTTATGGTTCGGCGTTTTTGCATGAGGAGGTGAAATGCCTCTGCACGGGTTTGCATTTCGGATGCAGGATATTCGGTGGGATTGAGGGGGATGAATTTGGAATTGGGCATGGGCTTGTCAATCGCGTTAGGATGTGGGATCATAGAATGTAAAAAGCCGGAACAGAGTGCTGTTCCGGCTTTTCTTTGGTTTGGCCAATTTATCCAAGCAAGTCGACCTTACCGCCCACACCACTGACTCTTGATGTATTCACTTGCCGAAATGTTTTTGTCAGCAAGCTGGCACCTGCAATGCGATTACCTTCTGCCCCCCCGCGAGCCACACTGGCTGGGGGCATGGGGCCTTGTGGGGCCGCGACATTGCGAAGCAGTGATTTTGGGCTGAGGTCGATGTTGTTGACCGGTAGCATCACTCACCTCCGAGGTTGGGTGCTTCGACTTTCCCTTCCTTGGCTCGGAGCGTCAGTCCTTGACATGAGAAAGAATAAGGAATTTTGGGGGGGAATACAAGAGAAATGTGGTAGAAGTGTGGGATCATTTTGGGTGGTTGGTAAAATCAGAAACGATATTGTGAGTGCGGGTTGTTGTATCCTTTTTGGTTTTGGGTATATTTGATTGCGAGATAAAATGCAAAAGTTTTTTTGTTTTTTTATGATTGCCTGCGGCGCGTTACTTTTTTTCAACAGCCAAAAAAAGTAACCAAAAAAGGCCGCCCCTCAGGTGCCGGGGAGGCTGATTTTCCGCAAATACTGTTGGTGGGTACAAGGTATATAGTGGCCTACGAGGTGAGGTGCTTTTTGAGAGTAAGACGTGGGATGGAATGGTGCGGAAAATCATGGATGGTTTTGATCTATTTGTTTTATTGATTGGAGGGTTGGGTGCGTTTTTTGATCATTGTTATGGGTTTTTATTTGGGGGTGGTGGTTCATGCGGAGGAGGGGGCGCGGAAGACGGTTTTGTTTTTTGGGGATAGTTTGACGGCGGGGTATGGGTTGGATGAAGAACGAGCATTTCCGGCGGTTGTGCAGGCGAAAATTGATTCGGTGGGGATGCCGTTTGAGGTGGTGAATGCAGGGTTAAGTGGGGAGACTTCGTCGGGTGGGTTGCGGCGAATTGGGTGGTTGATGCGTCGGAAAATTGATGTGTTGGTGTTGGCTTTGGGGGCCAATGATGCACTGCGAGGGGTTCCGTTGGAAGTGACGCGGGAGAGTTTGCAGGGGATTGTTGACAAGGTAAAAGAGAAGTATAAGGATGTGAAGATTGTTGTCGTGGGAATGGAAGCACCGCCCAATTTGGGAGATGAATATACGAAGGGATTTCGGGAGATTTTTAAAGCATTGGCAGAGAGAAATGATGCGGTATGGATTCCATTTTTGTTGGCGGGGGTGGCGGGTAATCCTGAATTGAATTTGCCAGATCGGATTCATCCTACAGAAGAAGGGCATCAGATTTTGGCGGAGAATGTGTGGCGCGTTTTGGAGCTGGTGTTGAAAACATTTTAAAGATGTGTCTGGTGTTTGAACGGCCCTGTTGGTGTATGTCAACGGGGCCGTTTTTTTTGGTTTGAATGGGGGTGAGGCGATTAGCCTTCTGATCGGAGAATTTCGAGGGGGGGACGATCGGCAATGCCACGGCTGTTGAGCATGCCCACGCATACGGTGAGGAGTGTGACAAGGGCAAACACACCGATGATGGCAGTGCTGGGCAGGGCGAAGCCAATATTAAAAACGAAGGTGGATAAGGCCCACGCGCCGCCAATGGAGAGCAGCAGCCCAGTGAGGGCTGCAAGGGCGCCGAGGAAGAGGTACTCGAGTAAGAGGATGCGGCGGATTTGGCTTTTGGATGCACCCAAGGTGCGCAAGAGTACGGCTTCTTGAACGCGTTGGTAACGGCTTGTGGTGACGGCTGAGGCCAGTACGATGAGACCTGTAAAGACACTGAAGAGGGCCATGAAGCGAATGACAAAACTGACTTGTGATAGTACATCGTCTACAGTTTGCAAAATGAGACCTAAGTCAACGGCAGAGACGTTGGGATAGGTTTTGACGAGTTGGCGTTGGAGTTGGGC
>JABIFK010000041.1 GCA_018650745.1 Candidatus Latescibacterota bacterium
TATCTTCTGTTAGTGCGTAAGTGCCTGGTTCTCCACGCATATGCACGGTTTTAAAACCGACTGCATCGAGTTGTGAGAGGTCTGTCAATACGCCTGTTTGGGCATCTGTAAGGCGTGCAATGACGTCGCGAATGGCAGAGGGGTAGTCTGGTAGTGTTTGTTCGGTTTCAACTTTGTAATCACCTATTTGGTGCGCTACGGGTGATTGGGTATCGCCAATACGTTCGAGACGCCCTTCGGCGAGCACGGATTCATTGGTCATGTCAAATAGGCGATACTTAAAGGATGTTGAACCCACATTGGCTACGAGAATTTTCATAAAAAACCCTACTGTCATACAATTGATGGTATATGTCTGGTATCTGAGAACATGTTCCCAATTGTTGGTTGTTGTCAATACAAAAGGGAGGACGGGTCAGTTCCCGGCCTCCCTTTTGATTTTTATTGGTACTGCAACTCTACTTTTTTAGTTCTGCTAAAACGCGGCGTGTAATTTCTGCAACCATATCGTCTGTCGGTTGGCCTGCTGGTGCCGCACCTGATCCACCTGCACTTTTGGTACGCAAGGTTGGAATGCCACCGTTGGATGCAGAGGTTGTACTTGGTGCGTCGGGAATGTCACAGGCGGGTTCTGGGCCACGCAGTCCCATACGGTCGCGAATGGCAATGAGCTTAGATACCTGTTCACTGTTGAGTTCGTTAAACCCTCCGAGTTGTTTGGCAACAAAGAGAATTTTGGCAAAGTGTTCCATTGTTTCCATTTTGTAGTAGGCATTCATGACGTCTGTGCCAACGGTGGTAGCGCCATGATTTTCGAGCAAATAGGCGTCGTAGTCTTTTACGTATTGTCTCATGGGTTCTGAAATTTCGGGACCACCTGGTGTGCCATATGCAACAATGGGAATGGATCCTAAGGTGATGATGACTTCGGGCAAGACACATGCTGAAAGTGGAATACCTGCCACAGCGAACCCGGTTGCTGTTGGCGGGTGTGCATGAACCACCGCACGCATATCGGGGCGTTCGCGATAGAGGAAGATGTGCATGCCTATTTCGGATGACGGGCGGTTTTGGCCACTGACAAGCTTGCCGTCCATGTCAACAACACATAGGTCTTCAACTTTGAGAAAACCTTTGGATACACCTGTGGGTGTGGTTAGTATGCGATCTTCATCGATGCGGCAAGAAATATTGCCGTCGTTGGAGGCCACATAACCCTGGCTGAAAACACGGCGACCGGCTTCAACAATGTCAATTTTGGCTTGGTGGAGATTGATCACGGAAATCACCTTTGGAATTAAAAATGCAAAATTAGAAACGAAAGACGTGTGTTTTAAATGGCGATATTGAACTTAATTATACGGGTTCAGATTATTGACTGGTTAAATCTATATGATCGACAATGCCCACAATGACGGAACGCACGGCGGGTAGTTTGACATTGAGAACCAATGCGGCGGCAGCACCTTGGCGCAACACGAGAACTGTTTCGCCTTTACCGGCACCAACAGAGTCAACGGCTACGGCAGATGGGCCGTCGTCTTCACCTGTGGGGGTAATGGGTTGTACTACCATCAGTTTTGTGCTGTTGTAGTCGGGGTGTTTAATAGTGGAGACAATACTGCCAAGCACACGTGCTAAGAACATAAGGCGTATCAGCTTTACTCGTTACACTCGTGAGCAGTGGGGCACCTGCGGTGCGTTCCCTACGGGAACTTGCCTGCGGCACCCCCTGGTTCAACGGTCCGTTAGATACGATTGAAAAAGATACTATTATTATACATCTATGTGATCTGCTATGCCAACCACTGCAGCATCGATGGGGCCACTTTTGTCTGGTAAGGCATTGGGCGCTTCGCGTGAACCGACCCAATAAACGGTTTCACCATCACTGGCATTGACCACATCGACAGCTATAAAGGGATCGCCTGCATTGTTGCGATGATGGTCTAAGGGTTCTACAACGAGCAAGCGGATGCCTGTAAGTGATGGTTCTTTACGGGTTGCCCAAATTTTGCCAATAACGCGACCAAGGAACATTAGGCTCTCCCTTCTAGACCATACCAAACGGCAAATGCATCATTATACAATTCGAAAATAGTCGATAAGGGCGCATC
The DNA here is from genome assembly GCA_018650745.1 of Candidatus Latescibacterota bacterium. GTDB lineage: Bacteria > Latescibacterota > UBA2968 > UBA2968 > UBA2968 > JABIFK01. The sequence continues at coordinate 2,118 of JABIFK010000041.1, forward strand.
GGCGTTGGCGGGTGAAGGTTCGTGCCGATGTGCAACCTTCGCCGGTGGGGGTGGCGATTGAGAAAGAGGTGTATCCTTCGCCTCCTGCCCCTAGGCCTGCTGAAGACGGGCCGTTTTTAACAAAAATAGTACAGCGGCATAATCGTGCCATCTTGGTCATGTATTCGACATTCTTTGAGTGCATGATGGCAGTGTGGTGATACCCTTGTTCTGCTTGTACGCCCCATTCGATGGCTGTGTGAACATCGGGTGTACGCACAATGGGCATAAAAGGCATCATTTGCTCGTGCTGCACAAAGTCGTGACCGGCATCCGTTTCGCCAATGAGCAGTTCGGTGTCGGGGGCAATGTTAAGGCCAATTTGGGCCGCTAAGACATGTGCACTGCGTCCAACCAGCTCGCGATTGATAGACCAATCGCCTTTGGCATCGCGTGGAAAGGCCACTTTGGCAAGTGCATCTACTTGTGCCCGATCAAGTTCGACACAGTTGTTTGCAAGCAAGTTGCGTTTGAGTTCGTCGGCAACAGATTGCACGACAAACA
>JABIFK010000040.1 GCA_018650745.1 Candidatus Latescibacterota bacterium
AAAAAGCGCTTCAGCTGCAACCCCAAGCACGTGTCATTATGCTCACAGCATATGCATCACTAGAAGATGCGGTTGAACTCATGCACAAGGGTGCCTTTTATTATATAGAAAAACCTTGCGACCCAGACCGACTCGAAATTCTTGTACAGCGAGCATTAGAAAATCAGCAACTGCAAATCGAAAATCAACATCTGCGCAAAGAACTTAAAGCACGCTATGATTTTGGCAACATGGTTGGCAAGAGCAAAACCATACAAGAAATATTCGAACACGTGGCAATAGTTGCTCAAAGCCGTTCAACAGTACTCATCCAAGGTCAAAGTGGTACAGGAAAAGAACTCGTTGCTCGTGCAATTCACTACAACAGCCCACGTGTTAGCGGTCCATTTATAAAACTCAACTGTGCCGCCTTACCCCAAGATCTCATAGAAAGCGAACTTTTTGGGCACGAAAAAGGTTCTTTTACTGGGGCCGTCAAACAAAGCAAAGGTCGCTTTGAATTGGCAGATGGTGGCACACTCCTGCTCGATGAAATCAGTGAAATTGAACCGCCCTTGCAAGCCAAGCTTTTGCGCGTATTGCAAGAGCGCGAATTTGAACGCATTGGGTCAGGCACATCTATCAAAGTAGATGTGCGCGTCGTTGCCACAACCAACCGCGATCTGGCCAAAGAAATCGAAAAAGGCAATTTTCGCGAAGATCTCTATTATCGACTTAACGTCATCCCAATTAAGATTCCTACACTTAACGAGCGCAAAGAAGATATTCCCGATCTGGTGACTCATTTTACTGAAAAGTACAACCAAGAAAATGACAAAAGTATTCAAGGCGTAACGGAAGAAGCACTTGAAGCACTCATGAAATACAATTGGCCAGGTAACATTCGCGAACTCGAAAACTACATCGAACGTGCTGTTGTTATTTGCCAAGAAGATCAAATTACAGAAACACATTTGCCCTTAGACATTTTATCAAACGAATCACGAAACACACAAAGCGGGAACAGTATTCAAGTTGGCACAACGGTCAGAGAAATGGAAAAACAACTCATTCTAAAAACGCTTGAGGCACACAACGGCAACCGCACCACGGCAGCAGATATTCTTGGCATCAGTGCACGTACTTTGCGTAACAAACTTCATGAATATGGTCTTGCTGGTATCTTTAGAAAAGGTGGCCCCTCATCAGAGGGTGATGACGAAGAGGGTGATGAATAAAGTACATAAAAAAAGCCGCCAGGATATTGATTATCCTGGCGGCTTTTTTTGTGTAATAAAACGACTAAGTATCACCCGAGTCTGGCTGATCAGACGATGCATCAAAATCAACAATCACAGAATTGCCAACATAAGGCTTGGTTGTAAACTGTGTGACCGATAACATCTTCTCAACAATACCCTGAATACGCAACGTGCTATCCCAAATCCGCTCCAACCGTTTATACCCTGGGTCGTCTTGTGCCATAGAATCTCGCCACAACTCTACCGACCCCAATATCACAGTTAATGGTTGATTAATCTCATGAGCAGCTGCACCAGCTGTCGCCATCAGCGTACTGAGCCGCTCTGCTTCAATCTGTTTAATTTGCAATTCAATCAACCGCAAGCCCGCATTGACACGCGCTTCGAGTTCTGCTGGAGCATAAGGTTTAGACACATAATCATTTGCACCCGCTTTTAATCCATCGACCAAATCATTTGTGCCACCACGTGCTGTAAGCAAAAGAATATAAAACTGATCCCCAAGCTCCAATGCACGTACTTTCTGACAGATCTCTATGCCACTCAAGCCCGGCATCATCCAATCCATAATCACCAAACGCGGTGCATCAGCACGTTGCAAAATATCCCAAGCGGTGTCGCCATCCGCACACACAACAACTTCGTGCCCCCACTTTTGAAGGAGCCCTTCAAGCAATCGACGCGATACCGACTCATCTTCTGCAATCAAAATTCTCATACCAAACTCCCAAAACCAGAAAAACTGGGCATTCTATTCACGGCCGATACATCCTTATTTTAACCGGTCTAACACAGGCTGAAGTTTTTCACGTGCGACACGTACATCCTCATCATCAGCCACTACAGGATTTTCCTCAAATGCATCAGCCTGTAAATCAAACAAGTCACCCGTATCATAAAGCTTCCAATGTTGGTCTTGTGCCCAACGCTGTAAATAATACCCATCCTTCCCCCAACCTGGCAAGGGATTGTGATGCGCAAAAATCCATTCCCTTGGTGCCCCCACGTCACCCTTAAGCTGTGGCGCAAAAGAAACACCATCAAACACGTCATCTTCAGGCAATGAGGCACCAGCCAAATCCATCATGGTGTCCAAAAAGTCACTACAATCTACCAAATCATCTGTCACCACATCTTCAGGTGTCGTACCTAACCAATTGGCTACAAAAGGGACACGTGTCCCCGCATCGGTCGAATACCCTTTTCCTCCTTGAAAAGGTTTGCCATTGAGTAGCGAAGTCACTTCACGCGGAGACCCGTTGTCACCAATAAACATCACCAGTGTATTCTCTCGAATCTCTAAATCATCAAGCTTTTTGACTATACGCCCAATCACCACATCCATATATTCGACCATGTCCTTAAAATATGCCACCCCATTGTCATGTCGCTTCTCGGGCCACACATCACTGTGGGGTGTGGGCTGAAATGGGCCATGTGTTAATGCCATTGGATAATATACAAAAAATGGGTCATCTTTTTTACGCTCTATATAATCACAAATATATTCAGTAAAAATATCGGGCCCATATTGACCTTCTGTATTTTTTAGGTACGTTCCATTTTGTTGAATGACGGGGTCTGCGTAACGCGACCCTTTGTCTTCTGTGTGCTCTGTATGCCACAAACAATATTCATCAAAACCCGAGTCTTCAGGTCGCATTCCCTTGCCGCGCCACTCTGGCTCATAGTTTGGTGGATTATAACTATAACACTGCCATTTTCCTGAAATACATGTCTCATAACCCGCGTTTTTCATATGATGCCCAAATGTTACTTCCTTGGGGTCCGTCACACCAAATGCACGCCAATTACGAAAGTTATATTTTCCCGTCATCAGTTGTAAACGCGTAGGCGTACACAACGGTAACGCATACGCATGTTGAAATCGCATGCCAGTTTTGGCCAATTGATCAAGCACAGGCGTTTGATAGGATTCACCGCCATAACTGCCCAAACATTCATACCCTAAATCATCGGCTAAAATCAAAATAATATTTGGCTTGTCCATCAAAAACCTCCATTTTTGAATTGTATCAAAGGTAATTTCTTCTTATATTAGTTATATCATGTCAAAAATGGCTTTTTATGATTTTTCTGTGATCAAAGAAAGCAAAGTGATAATTTATCATACATACTCATTTGCCTGATTTTAAGACAATAAAAAACCGAAAAGACGCCATCCTCCAAGACAGACGACTTTCCGGTAATTTTCCACGAAAAATGACAAGACGTGGTGTATACGTCTAAATATACAAAATTCACCTGAAAAAATCTGTACGTACTTTGTGCAATTTTGTCGGTACAAATGCGTACAAAGTATGTATTTTCTGTCAGTTTTGTCAAAAACATCTCATTCTGTCGGGTGTATTTATCCACCTGGGCGTCTTGGTTTTCATCGCCCGCTTTCAAGAAAGGTAGTCATATGCAACCAAATTACGATTTGGATAAAGCCGCTGTAAAAATTCGCCGTTGGCAAAAAGATTCTGGTTTTCAGGGCAAGGAAATTGCCAAAATTGTGGGCATCAGTGCGCCTTATTACAGTGACATTCGCAAAGGCAAACAACGCGGATCAATCGGCGTATTGGCCAAAATATCTGATGTGCTCGGACACGGAATTGAAGATTTGTTTGATATTCCACCCGGTCAAGATGCCAAAAGTGTTCCTCAGGTAAACTTGCGTGAGTTGAAGAAAGCCCTGCGCCCCGTTATGGGCAAACAAACCGATGAGTTGGTTAATTGTTACAAAGTATGGCGAGAAGCACCCCTCAAATTTAAGCGTTCATTGGCCGTTTATTGTGACGTAGACATCACATAAATTGTCCTGCCGTTCTAAAAAGCCGATCCTTTGTGGATCGGCTTTTTTTTATGTACGACGCCCAAACACACTCACCAATGCAAAAACCAATGTATTCCCCAATACGCCCCACGCACCTATGTCAAACATACGCTTCATCTCACCCAAAATACCGCCGAACGTATCTCCTGCAATGATAGACCAAAACGGGCTCAGCGTAAAAACGACAATCAACCCTGTTATGGCACCACAAATAGCCCCCCAACGCGTCCCTTTTTTTATAAAAAGCATATCAATCGTTATAGGTAATAACTGAGTAGCAAACGCAATTGCCAACAATCCTAAAATCACAATCATACCCAACGGATTTGCGGGACTATATCTGCTCAAAATCACCAAAGCCAAAGCCACCACAGTAGCAAATGCAATCACACCACGCCCCACCCAAGTACGTTCACGTTGTGACGCCTGTGGGCGTATATATTGATCGTAGACATCATGTGTCAATAATGCACTCATCGCATGTAAATTGCTATCGGCAGTGCTCATAGCCGCCGCCATAATGGCCACAAGAACCAACGCCGCCAAAACGGCCCCAAAAGAGCCCAATAATTCGGGTAAGTGATTTTGCAGTACAACAACCAAAACACGATCAAAATCTCGCGCGGTTTCTCCCACCATGGGGTGAGGTAACACACGCCCGCTGGCATCTAAAAGATATGCACCAGCATCGTTGACCAAAGGATAAAGAACTTGCCCGCCCAACCCCACCAACATCACACCAAAGAAAAAACACCCGGTCAATACAACAGCAAAGATTAACGCGCTTCTCCGCAACACAGCATCAGAACGTGCCGCATAAAACCGCATCCATTGCGCAGGTTGAATCATAGAACCAATAGAGGCAAACAGCGAGGCCGTAAACAAAATTTCGGGTCGCCAAAGACCTGTTGTACCAGGTGCCGTCAACGATTTAGGGGGCAGTTTGGCCACCGCTTCAAAAAAGGGAATAGGCCCCCCCATCACCGCCACAGCACAAAAGCCAGCCAATAACATCCCACCGACCAACAACACACCTTGAACCACATCTGTCCAAGCAACACTGCGCATGCCACCAATCATAATGTAGAGCATTGTAATCAACGACAAAACAACAGCGCCAATCTCAAAGGCATGCTCAGATTGAAACATCATTTGCGACAAAATGCCACCCGCCTGAATTTGGATCACCACATAAGGCACGGCATAGAGTACGCCTATCAAAGCCACCAACAAACGCAAAGCAACCGGGCTACCATAGTGATCTGAAATCATATCGGCTGGCGTTAAAAACCCACGCTCCTGCCCGATACGACGAATACGCGATCCCAAGATATACACCGCCACACCCGCAACAGGTACATTGAGGCTAAACAATGCAAAAACCACCCCATCGCGATACACCATGCCAGGCGCCCCCAAAAGCGCGAAAGAGCTAAAAAAGGTGGCCATAATGGTCAATGAAGACACCACCCACCCTTGTCCACGCCCAGCTAAATAATAGTCCTCTTCCGTATCTTGGCTTTGGCGATAACCACGCAGACCAAATACCAAAAGCATCACCAAATAAAAGCCCAGAATCACGTGGGGAATATATCCCAGTCCATCAACTGTATCAGGCATCGTCTTTCCAAAGTTTAAAATACGCAACCAATATGGCACCCAACTGCACCATATACCACCACAAGCCCCACACATAAATTTTGGGCAAGCCCCAAATCGTAAACACGGCCAGAGGATCTGATGGATCTGGGTTAATCAAATGAATGCCTGGCCCCGACCCCATCGTCACCGCGGTTAAAAATACCATAGCAAGTAAAATAGAAAGTGTTCTACGCTTCATGGGTCTCTTCTTTTTTGATCATGTTCAATCGGCCAAGGCTCACACAAGCCAAACCAAAACCAATCCCAAACAATGCAAATACACGCACGCTTTTCTGTGGAATCTCGCCCACAAGCTCATTTATCAAATAGGGCAACCCCATAAATGCATATACAAAAACAAAAACATAGACAAACAGCTCCAAGTTGCGTTTGCGATAATCACGGAAGGTAACCAGTTGTTGCATACGCGCTTGGGCATATCCAAAAACACCAAAAGGAAAAGCTGCGAGCAAGGCCATTGCCTGAGAAGCTTCTGCATAACGCCCCATCAACGCCACAGCAAAAAACAAGGCCGCGCCCACAACAAGTGGATGGTTGATCACAGAAATGCGCCCCCATCTATCACAATCGTTTGCCCAGTCACCATGCTCGCATTACCTACCAACGAATAGGCTATTTCAGCCACGTCTTCAGGGTTCGCCACACGTCCCAACGGTGTTTCATCTCCATATTTTTGGACATGATCTTGATGATCTGCAACCCATCGCGTCAATACAATACCAGGTGCAACCCCATTCACCCTCACTTCTGGAGCCAAGACACGTGCCAGCGACTTGGTCACACTGATGCCTGCTGCCTTAGATGCAGCATAAGCAACAGAGCTGCCCATACCCGTAATACCGGCAATAGACGTAATGTTGACAATACATCCCCCGCTGTCTTTTAAGGCTGGAGCAGCTGCACGCGAGCAGCGAAACATGCCCACCACATTCACATCCATAATGTCAAACCAAAATTCGTCCTTCATACCTTCCAAATCATCCAAAGGAACAAAGTGTGTCATCCCCGCATTGTTAATCAAAATATCAATGCGTCCAAACGCACTCAAAGTCGCCTGCATCATTTCTCGCACAGCCTCATCATCCGTCACACTGGCCTGATAAGCCAACGCTTTTCGCCCCAACGCTTCCACATCGGCCTTGGTTTTTTCAGCATCGTCTTTAGATCGCGAATAATTCACCACAACATTTGCACCTTCTTGAGCCAAGCGCAACGCACAAGCCCGCCCAATACCTGTACCCCCACCCGTAATCACTGCCACTTTATCAGTCAACATAACCGCTCCTCTTTAAAATCTATTGAATACGATTTTGAAACATCGCCTTTGCACGTATTAAAATTCACCAATACGCTTTTTCTTAAAATAACCCCAATCCCACTCAGCACCCCACCCAGGATTATAAGGGGGCGTAATCTGCCCCTTTTCTGGCACGGGTGGATTGAGCAAACCAATTTCTCGCCCACGTGCATCTCGCGAGCCGTTTGGGAAATACTCATAATACGTTGTATTTGAAATGGCACACACCAAATGTGCATGCACCAACCCAAACAAACCACCCGGCCCATTTAACTCAATATTGGCATGATGCATTTCTGCCAAATGCGCCAACTTCAACAAACCCGTTGTGCCCAAACGGCCATTGGCACGTATCATATCTGTTGCACCAGAAATGAGCCACTGAGCACTCAAATCCACATCGTGCATGAGCGTCTCAGGTGCCAAGATCGGAATGGACAAATTCTCACAAAGTTTTTTCAAATTGACCTGATCGCGATCTGCTAAGGGTTCTTCAAACCAACCAAATCGCAAGTATTCAAGCGCCTTTCCAACACGCACAGCATCGTAAAAAGAATAGGCGCACCCTGCCGCATCGTGCAAAATATCTATATCATCACCCATTGCGTCGCGCACGGCATGAAAACATGCAATGTTTTCATCCGCATCACCACTAAAATGATCTTTGACCGCAATGAAACCCTGCGCAACAGCCTTTTTAGCATCCGCTACTGCCGTATCTTTATTTCCACTATTAAAATTGTAATACGCTGGGCAATGGCCTCGCACACGCCCCAGCAATCCATGCACTGGCTGGCCTGTTTTTTTACCTACAATATCCCACAAACAATTGTCAAATGCCCCAAACCATCCTGGGCGTGTGAACATGCCACGCGTAGCAGCCTGTAGCTTTTGATACAATCGCTCACGCTCAAGCGGGTCTTCACCTACAGCAAACAAACGCAACTGCTCCAAGTCTTCTGGTCGCATCGTTGTATATCGTGCATCACCAACCGTACAAACGCCTTCAATACCCTCATCAGTCTTAACATGCAGAACATGCACTTGCTCTGTTGTCTGCCCTGCACCTCGACGCACCCACCTTCGCCGTGCACCTTGCCCAATCTCTTCCATCTGAAAACGACCTGTATTGGCAGGCAATTCAAACACCGAAACATTCAAAGCTCTAATTTTCAAAACACACTCCTTCTCATGAAAACAAGCTCTTGCGACCATACATACTACAAATGGGGCAAGCTTCGGGATCATGCCCACGTGCAGGACAATATTCTCGCCCAAAATATATTATCTGCAAATGCAATTTATTCCACTTTTCCGTTGGAAAAACACGCTTCAAATCGTTCTCCGTTTTTTCCACATTCTTACCCGTTGAAAGCCCCCACCGATATCCCAACCGATGAATGTGTGTATCTACGGGAAAAGCTGGTATATCAAATGCCTGAATCATCACCACAGAAGCCGTTTTATGTCCGACTCCCGGCAATGCCTCAAGGTCCTCAAACGTATTGGGTACTTCGCCATTATGTTTCTCTATCAGAATGTGTGACAATTCATAAATCGCCTTAGACTTTCGGGGCGATAAACCGCAAGGCCGAATAATCGCTCTAATTTCGTCGGCAGACAAAGTCACCATTTTTTCTGGCGTATCAGCTTTGGCAAACAAATGCGGTGTCACTTTATTCACACGCACATCTGTGCACTGAGCAGACAGCAACACAGCAACCAACAACGTATAATGACTGCTGTGATCCAATGGTATGGGTGGATTCGGGTATAAATCATCAAGAATTCTCATAATCTGCTCGGCCTTTTCAGCCTTTGTCAAACGCGTCGCCATAAGCCCTCACTCAAAACACAAATTGCAACCAGAAATACAAAACAAATGACACTCAAAAGCCATTCTCATGGCCTTTATAATCATACCAGATGTGCAATCTGTCAAGCACACAAAAAAGCCGAATGCAATCACATTCGGCTTTTTAACAATCAGTCATCGATACTCATAACTCTAATTTTACAGAAACGAATAGGCATGTTCCAAAGCACGTTTACCACCCGTTTCAATATTGTGCCCATGTCCAACGATCACACGATCAAAATCACAAGCCAGCAAACGATCCAGCGATCCACGAAACGCCTTTTTGTCTTTGATGCAGGCACGAAACATACGCGAAGGACCTATTTTACCATGTACACCGTTCATACTTAAAAACATGCGCTCCCATAATTTTTGTCTTGTATCAAAGTTAAAAACCAAGTCAGCCAAAATGAGAGTCTTGGTTTTTTTATGTACAAAAACATGCTCATTGAGCATAGGGATCCCTTCAATCGCAATCATATCAAAGTCTTTTGCCCAGGCATTTGGAATTGTTTCTGAAAACGTATGCGTAAACGTAAGCCCAGCAGGCATACCCGACACCCCATGAAATTCAACATTGTCGAATTTCTCAAAATAAGGCTTCCAATACATATCGTGAAATGCACTCGGCGCAACAAAGTATTGCGGCGTGCCCAATGATCCGAGCTCCTTTTGAACCGCCTCATTTAAAGCAATGGGTGAATGCACCCATAAATCGCCAGAAGAAAGCTTCACCACCGTCATACGATGGCCAAACTCAACACCCAAAATCTGAAGGGGATCACTCACTTCCCAAATATGCTCATCCACCACGTTCAAACGCATATGTGAACCTCCACCATCATAGAGATTGAAAATACCATAAAGCCTCAACTTGAAACAATTCATTTTCGACACCAAAAGAAGAAATATCCCAAAGTGATTTTGGAATCTCTACAATATTATTGATGCCGTTGTATAACCGGTCATATTCTATCCTATTTGGATGCATAATCATTTTCTCAGAAAAATAAGCAGCAATCAATTCGCACAGCCACCCCATTAAGTATGTATTTTGCAGACCTAAACGCCCGTTTCTATCACTGCATCTTCTCTTAATTCTGTTCGCATAAGCCCCTGAATGATAACGGCACCAACAATCACCACAACCGCCAACCCATAGGGTGCGCGTGCACCTAGGTGTTCGCCTACAACACCCCCCAATAGAGGCCCAAACAAGAACCCGCTCCCCACAATCGCCTCGTGAAACCCCGTCCGCCGGCCACCCGGACCTTGTGTAAAAAGACTGTAGAAAATACTTACAGTAAATGTAATACCCGCCAACACGCCCACCATCAATAAACCCAAAGCAAATACCACGGGATGCTTTCCCAGAGCCAAAAGCAACAACCCCACACAAGCCAACACTTGAGCCAAAATGAGGGGCATTCTTTTAAATTGCCAGCGATCAGTTCGAGACATAAAATAAAATGCGGTCAATTGGGCCAAACCGATCAAAGCCATGAGACCGCCCAATATACCTGGGGCAATTCCAAGATCCGTAGCCAATTTGGGAAACAAGGATCTTACAGTTCCAATAGAAAAAAATGTTGCGAAGTTGGCTACAAAAGCCATTGGTAAAAACAGCCGGGCCAGTGGCATCGCATCAATGGCTTCATTTGGCAAAACATCATCACGCTCGTGGATATGCAAAAACACAAAAGCAAAAAACATCACAGCCATTAAAACGATGCCCAATAAAAAAGCACTGCTGGGTTGTGTTTCAAACATGATGCCCCCCACCATAGGGCCAATGACAAACCCCAAAGACCAAGCCACGTTAAAACGCCCTAAATCTTTTAACAAATGCTGTCTCGATTTACCACGTCCCAACCAAGCCTGAAGCGGTGGCCAAAAGTGAGCAATGGACACACCCATTAATCCAGCAAGCAACACCAAATGCCAAATATGCCCTACAAATAAATAACCCACATAAACAAACCCAACAAGCAATGTCGCACAAGCCATCACATATCGATATCCAAATCGGTCGGCCAATCGGCCAGAAAACAAACAAGACAAAGAATATATCGCGGCACCCACAGCACCAATCATGCCCAAGTCATCATACGTTGCCCCCAACTGCAATGCCACAAGCGGTACACAAAGCCCCACCACAGCCATACAACCATCCATCAAAAATGCGATGGTATAAAGAAACCACTCCTTCTTCACAACAACCTCCCACTCAACATGTCAAAACGCGCTATCAGAAACATTTAATATATATACCAAACCCAAAACATAAAAGCGGCATAAGAAAAACTCTTATGCCGCTCATTTAACAAATCAACTTCTACCTATACCCGATGTTTTACTTCGGGCCACTTCACCCTAAACAAGTGCCCATCACCATTTCTTATTTGTACCACATCATTATGCCGTGCAGCCAATAGGGGTGTGGTTACAACTGCCATTTGTGCCACATGAATTTGATTCTGGTGCGGTTTGACCAACATAGCCTGCCCTTTGCGTTTGCGCCGTTCTTTCTCTTTATGCTCTTCTTGCGCCGTACGCTCTGCAGCTAAACCATCTGTCAACTTTGAAAGAACACCAACGATTTGATCAGCATTTTTAATTTGTCTTGCAGACAACAATTCAAACGCTTCTCGGGCAGACAAATCTGAAGCGTTTTTTCCGCGCAAATCGAAACCCACACCCGCCAAATAGTCAAGTGTTCGTTGGCTTTGTAAATCGCGTTCCACGGTGGCCATGTCAACACCAAATGCCCCAAGAATACCGTCTACAGATTGGCGATCAACCAACCCACTAACAGATGCGCCAGAAGCACGCATCACACGCCAAGGAGACCACCAAGCCCCGCCATTATCTGCCAATTCACGTACATTTTTTTCAATACGACTCTTGAGCACATCTGCTTGTTGTTGATAAACGTTAGCACGTGCAGGCGGAGGTGTTGGCATAGATGAAGACGCATAATTTTGCGTAGGAACAGTCGGCATCTTTACTTTGGGCAAAGGCTGCTTAGGTCTTGGAGGTGCCGTTGCAATCGTCTCTGTGTTCATGGGCAATAACTCCTTCAACTCATCTGCATAATGATACACACCACCTACAGTTGCAGCCAAAAAGGCGACAATCAATGCAAACAAGGGAATACGAGATATATCGCGTTTTGCAGCTTGCCTGTTCCGCAGTATCTTTTGCTGATCGCTAAGAGGTCTTAATGGTTCTTTCTTCGATGATGGCCGCACCAATAGATCTTCTGGTGCGGCATCATCTTCTAACAAAAAATCATCATCAAGCAAATCATCTAAATCTGCTTCACTGTCTTCTTCCATACCAAAATCATCCACCTGGGGTGCATCAGATTCAAATGATACGGTTTCGCTGGCACCAGCCAAAATACGCTCAGCTTTTTTCAACTTCATCTGATTTCTGACCTTTTGGGGCACCTGAAACTCAATATCCATCACATCAAGTGGGCGCGTAATATAATCTACGGCTCCCAAGCGCAAGGCATGTTCTATACGTTCAGTATCTTCACTCGCCACAATAATCGGAATAGCAGGCATATCCAAACTGGCATTAACCTGTTCAATAAACTCTAATGCCCCACCATCATCGTCATCCAAGCTTAACAAAATCAAATCAACATGTTCATTGTGAAGTGTCTGCAATGCTTCTGTTAAGGTATTGGCTTCTGCAAAATCATACTTCCCATCTAAAGCATCTTCAAATAAAGAACGTTGATCAGGATCGCCATCAATCATCAATAGCGTACCATCATCACTCATATCATCTGATGACAAAGGAGATGTAATAATACTTTCTTGAACAGACTTAAATTCATCAAGAATACTATCATCTCCACTGAGAGATTCGCCCGTGGCCAAAATCTGAGCAACTTCGTCTTCAACACCTACATTAAGCGGCCCATCTTCTGTCTCGAAATCATCAAGCAAGTCATCCAAATCATCATCAAATACATTGGCAGCGTCGTTATCGCCCAATAAATCATCTAAATCATCCATATCGTCTGACAGGCCTGTCTCAATATCATCAAGCAAATCATCTAAATCATCATCTACAGTAACTTCTTCTTCGATATCTTCTTCAACATCTTCCAACATCGCATCCAAGTCAGAATCGTCAATCGTTTCAAAGGCATCTTCATCTGCTGCATCTTCAAGCAAGGCATCTAAATCATCTTCGGTCGAATCTTCCTCAACATCTTCCAACATCGCATCCAAGTCAGAATCATCAATCGTTTCAAAGGCATCTTCATCTGATACATCTTCCACATCTTCAAGCAAGGCATCCAATTCATCATCTAATGTGGCTTCTGTATCTTCTAACAATTCTTCTAGATCATCGTCTGCTAAAGCATCTGCGCCCACCTCATCCTCAGCATCTTCCAATAGCGCATCTAAATCTGTATCATCCAAACTTTCCACCGCATCTTCAGCAGCAGGTTCTTCAGCGTCTTCAAGCAAGGCCTCCACATCTTCATCAGAAGTTTCTTCCGTTTCAGAATCTTCCAATAGCGCATCTAAGCCTGTATCCTCGATTACATCGGTTGTTTCTTCTGCAACTTCGTCATCCACATCCTCAAGTAAGGCGTCTAAGTCTTCGTCCGCCAAAGCTTCTGTTTCAGCATCGTTTCCAGACGAAGTATCTGATGCTTCATCTGTCTCTGTTTCGCCTTCCAGCAAAGCATCTAAGTCTGTATCATCCAAACTTTCCATATCAGCATCAGCTTCAGCAACGAGTTCTTCTGCACCATCTTCAACATCTTCCAATAAGGCATCTAAATCTGCATCGTCCAAACTTTCCAAATCATCTTCACCTTCAGGTTCTTCTGTATCTTCAAGTAAAGCATCCAAATCAGTAATTTCTTCGTCTTCCAGAGCAGTTTCTAATGCTTCACCAGTGCCCGTTTCGGCGCCTTCTAATGCAGTGTCTAAACCTTCATCAGATGCCTCTAATTCTGCAGCCTCATCCTCTTCAACTTCTTCAAGCAGTGCATCCAAACCATCTGCTTCGGTCTCAGTTTCCGATTCATCAAGCATAGCATCTAAGTCATCGGCTTCTAAGGCAGCAACATCATCTGGCACTTCATCTTCAACATCTTCAAGCATTGCACTCAGCGCATCATCATCAACGGTATCCGCACTTTCAAGTAAATCATCCATGGCTTCATCGGCATCATCAGATATATCATTGGCTTCGGCAAGCAATGCATCTGCAGCGTCTTCACCTTCCTCTGCATCCACAGAGGCAACCGCATCATCCAAATCTAAAACACCTTCATCCGCATCCGGTTGTGTCTGCTCGACATCGGCCAACGTTGCCTGATAAAGCATATCATTCAAATCAGAAACATCGGTATCTTCATCAGGTTCACCCGGCTCGTCAGGTTCATCAGATTCCATACGCTCAAGCATGGCCTCCATATCATCGGTCAGCTCAGACAAATCCGCATCGCCTTCTGCTGCTGGTGCTGTTTCAGTTTCCGTTTCGGTATTGTCTTCTAAACTATTCAACATCGACTCAAGTTGATCAGCATCGCCTTGAGACTCTGCCAGCATCTGATCTAATGTTTCTTGATCGAGCGAAGGTTTTTGACCTTCATTAGGGGCTTGTTCTTTTTCTTCCGGCATGGCAATATCCTCAACGGCCAAGATCGGTGGGGGGAGGGTTACGAGAAACAATAGTGCAATAATATATTGTTTATATTGACCTTACAAAATTTCGAGCAAGAGACAAATACAGCTTTATTATCGCACACATACGCGTAAGTTGCTTATTTATATAATGCTTTATGTTTATCGACCAATTTTAAAATAGCTTTAATCTTTCAGAAACAAGATATCGTATAATGCACTGTCTCGCAACAAAATATAACATGATCGCAACCATCTGCAAAGCTGCAAAAAAAAGGGGCCTCTATTGCAATAGAGGCCCCTTTTATATCATTTACATCAAAAAAATCTGTCTATTGGTCTTCTGCTTCAGACTCTTCGCCTCCACCCATCGGGTTCAAAATGCGATCGATCTGATCTTCGCAATATTTCTTAAATCGACGATCGGATACACCCTTTTTGTAATGCGCAACCGCCTTGTCTTTGTCACCTAATTCGCGATAGCTATCACCCAAAATTACATTGGCAGGCACTTTCCACTTGGAAGACTTCGTTGCCTTACTCGCACTGGCAATAGCAGATTTAAACTGTTTAAGTTCAAGATGAGCGTCTCCAGCACGATAATGATATTCGGGATTTGATTTAATTGCAATGGCTTTACGATATGAAGAAAGGGCACTTTTGTATGTCTTCGCATCGGCCTGTGCTTTGCCCAACGCGTTCCATATCTTGGCGTCCTTGGCATTAATGGTAGCAGCCTTCTTGAGCACCGTAATTGCCTTGCTGTTCTGATTTATTTTTTGATATACACTTGCCAATTGGAGCCGTGACCGATTGTCTTTGACATCGGCTTTAATGGCTTTTAAATAGGCCGATATGGCCTTGCTGCTTTTGCCTGTGCTTTTGTGTAGATCACCCAAAGCGCGATGTGCTTTGCCATAAGTAGGATCTAAATCAATCGCCGTTTCAAGTGCTTGCTGGGCAGCACCTGTTTTTCGAGCCATTTTTTGCATCAAGCCTAAGTTATAAAATGCTTTAGCATCTGAAGGGTCAATCTGCGTCGCTGATTCATATTGTGCTGCAGCTTTGGGATAATTGCGTTGTTTATAAAAAACACTGCCTTGTTTCAGGAAAGCGACCTTTAGTGCCTCTTGTGCTTTGCCATCTTGAAAGCTGGGGTTGATTTGTATTACCTGTTTAAAACTTCCTTGTGCGTTTTCAAATGATTTCCTTCTCAGTTGAAGGTGTCCCAGCTCATAATAGGCCTCTACGTAATCATCCTTAACCGATGTCGCCATTTTATAGGCTTCTTCGGCATTGTCAAGATTGCGCAATTTTTCAAAAGTCTTACCTTGCGCACGATAGGCTTGGGCATTTTTGGCATCCATTTTCACAGCTTCTTCAAACACTGCCAATGCCTCACGATACTTGCGTTTTTTAAATAAATCTTGGCCCTCAGTATACTTTTTGGCCGATTCGGGTGATACGCCTTGGGCCAATGCAGAACCTGCAAGCGCCAAAGGCAACATCAATACAGTAAAAAGATGGCGAAGTCGCATGTTAGTAAAGTCTCCATAAAATGTGAGTAAGAGTAGATGCTTGATAAAAATTAAAAATGCTAAAACGATTTAACTAGGCTTATAAACTGTGAAATTTCGGTGCCTCTGTCAAGTATCTAAATCCTACTCAAAATACAATATATTAAAAATCTCTCATTTTCCTATTATACGTCACGTCCTTACGTTAAGTTCCCGCCATTGTCCAATCGCTTGGTAATTGAACCATAGAAACACCTCATGACAGGCGTAATAATTAACGCATCCCCATCAATACGTCAAAAAAAAGTCATCCAACAACTCCTAAAACCCAAAACCAACGACAAAACCACCCTTTTTGGGTCTGAATTTGAACCAAAAAGGGCCACTGTGCACATGCACAATGGCCCTTCTCGTTTAAAATTTACAAACCAATTAATTTAATCGGAACGAAATAGGCTGCGTCATCCAAACTGCAACCGGTTTGTCATTTTGGCGTGCCGGTTTAAAGCGAAACTGCAAAATCGCATCAATGGCTGCTTGGCGAAAGATTTCCTGGCCTCGCAACACTTGCACATTGCTCACCCGACCATCTTTACCGACCAAAAACTTCAAGAACACTTTACCCGACAACCCCGCTTTGCGCGCCATTTCAGGATATGAAGGCGCAACCTGCTTTATCGCATCAGGTTTGTCTTCCACCATATAAAATTCAAGAATTTCTTCTACTTCTTCTTCTTCACCAGGTGGCGGTGGCGGTGGCAAATCGACCATGGCATCATCAAAATCAAGATCTGTCGATTCAATTGTCACATCATCAGGCACATCGTCACTTTCAGTTTCGATGGGCACCGCAGGTCGTGGTGGAGGGGGTGGACGTTTAATTTGCCGTGTTTCTGGAATATCAACCGTCTCAATGATAATTTGCTGCTTCTTACCGCCACTTGCATCAGCATCAAAGGTCGGAAAAATCACTGCGACCAATGTGTGTGCGATAAAAGTGATGGCAGTACAAATGTTAAAAACCTTGTTGTAGGTCCTCCTCAAATCTGCCTCTGGAGCTTTCTCACGTATCATAGCCATAGGCTCACCTCTTTCTATCGGTTGCAAAATTAATCCGGAGGGCATCTGCTTTGCGCAATTCCTCCAATACACTACTAATGAGGCCATAGGGCGCACGTTGATCACATTTGACTGACACGACCATGCGTGGGTCTGCTACGCGTCGCTGATAAAAAATCCCAGCAACGTCGTCAATATTAGCAACCTTGTCATCGATAAAAATTTTGCGATCTGCAGAAACCCACAGATAATTAATATGGCGACGTTTTTTGAGTTCTTCAACTTTTTCGGCTTTGGGCAAAATAATACCCGACACACGAAAACGTACAAAAACCGTAGAAACCATAAAAAAGATCAGAAGCAAAAAAGTGATGTCGGCCATTGATCCGGTAGGAATACTCTGTGCGACCCCGCCTTTTTTCTTAAAATTCATAAATACATCTCCAAGAAGGCCAGCTACTCACTGGGTGACGCCAAAGATATGCGCTCGGCACCCGAAAGTTTCACCTCATCTAAAACATGAATAAATGTTTCATAAGGCGTGTCTTCATCGGCTTTGAGCGAAATAATCAGCTTATCATTTGCAACCATACGACGTTCAAGGTCTGCTCGAAGCTGAGTGATAGACAACTGATCAGACAAATTGATAAGGATCTCGCCATTCACATTGACCCAAATATTGCAAATGTTTTTCTTTTGGATCTTTTTGGACTCACCTTCAGGAGGCAACTGCATGCCAATCCCTTTGTCTTGATTCATTGTGGTGGTCACCAAAAAGAACACCAGCAGCAAAAACACAATATCTGCCATTGAACCTGTTGGAATTTCGGGCGAAGATTTTTTTCGGCGCTGTAAGGCCATATCTTAATTCTCCTTGCCAAGACCCAGCTGAATCAAATCTTCTACAAATTGATTGGAGCTTTCTTGCAAATCAATAATAATCTTGTCAATCTTTGCCAGAAAGTAGTTATAAGAGGCTTGTACGGGAATGGCCACAATCAAACCTGCTGCGGTTGTAAGCAGAGCTTCTGAAATACCACCAGCCACAACACTAGGGTCCACATCACCAGCAGCAGCAATATCGTTAAATGCTCTAATCATACCCGACACTGTGCCCAAAAACCCGACCAGAGGCGCCAAGTTGGCCACAGTTGAAAGCCAAACCATACCACGTTCTAAAAAAGCCATTTCAACCGCACCAGAGTCTTCTATGGCTTTTTCAACATGCACCACACCCCGATCTAATCGCAGCAACCCCGCATGCAACACAGTAGCAACAGGCCCCACAGTATTAGAACACAGTTCGGCAGCACCTTCTGCACCACGTTGTTTGAGTGTGTCTTGCATTTCTACCATAAACTCTTTGGCATTGATATGGGCTTTGCTCAATGTCCAAAACCGCTCAATAGCCACAACAATACCAAAAAACAACATAATCAGCAGCGGCCACATAAAGTTTCCGCCTTGAATAAAGAGATCTACCATGCCACATCCCCCAAATTAAGTTTGAGTAAATGAAATAGAGGCAACCCGCCTCCAGAAAAATTAAAAAAATGAGCAATTGCCCGTAACAAACAATGACTACTTTTTACCCGCTGGTTGTTTCACCTCCTCTTTTTTCTCCTTAGCCTTTTCAAAGAACGCACGTCTTTTCTTTTCTTCATCACTCAACGGTGGATCGAGTGTTTGAATCATTGCCTTAGAATTTCCTGCCCACTGAGGGTCTTTTGATGCTTTTTTGAACCAATTCAGTGCTTTTACAGAATCTTGTTTTACACTGGAGTCTTTTTGAAATTTATCAAAATAATGTTCGCCCATCATATAGGGATATTTTCCATTGCGAGGGTCTTTCTTCAATCCCAAGTTGACCCATTTCATACTCTCTGTTGCATCAGCCAATTCCTCTATCACACCCAAATTACCTGGCTGCAACTTATACATTTTATTCAGCAATGCCGTAATAGAACGTTTAGACTTGCCCATCTGCTTAGAAACATTCATCAAACGCTCAAGATAAAGCACATTTGTGGCATCATGAGCATGTAATATCTCATATGCAGAAAATGCCTTGTCCAAATCACCTCGTTTAAAATACATCGCGGCCAAAGACTCACGCGTAGCGTGATCATCAGGGTTCATTTCCAAGACTTTTTCCATCTCCCCTAATGCTTCATCTTCACCCCCAGTGCTCAGGTGCAACTTACCAATCATTTCACGCACCTTGGGGTCATCTGGTGCCAACTCACCCCAACGCTGAGCAAACTCAAGTGCCTTTTCTAAATCTTCATTTTCAATATACAACGTCACCAAAGAATATAAATACTTGATCTCTTCTTCTTGGGCTAAATTAAACTCAAGTAAAGCCTCATACATAGCAATGGCATCTTCGCTTTGTTCTTGATAAATATAAATGGCAGCCAGATCGGCATAGGCCCCCTTGGTATATTTGCCCTTGGGTTCAAGCTCAATCGCTTTTTGATACCACTTAATCGCTTCTTCGTAATTTTCAGTCTTGTTATAAGTGCGCGCCAAATAACGTGTGATCGTACCTCTGGTAGGATTATGATCCCACGCTTTTAACAATTGGGCCTCAGCATCTTCAAACTGTCCAGCCTTATAATAACGCTGCCCCCACGAAAGATGTTTCTTAGAAACACCTAAAGAATCGGCCTTACTCATGGGTGCAACATCATCTTGGGCAAAAATAGAAGTCGTTCCCCAGGGGGGGCAAAACCCGACCAGTAAACCGCAAACAATAAGCCATCTTTTCAAAATCATGTTTTCCTCTCCAGAAGCATCAACTTCAAGAAAAAGTTTTAAGTTGCAAGATCAGACAATTCCTACATTTTCGCTACAAATGGATTTGAATCTAATGAAACAGAAATTGTCTGTCAAGGCAAAATCAGGACACCAATTAAACGGCTGTGTGGGTTCTCAGGTTCCCTTGCACTCAGTTCTGCAACAGCGGGTTATGAGTGCTCTTTATATGGCACACTTGTAGTTTTAACCCATCCTAATTCTAACGACCTCAAAGTTGACGCTGAATTGGCGTTTGCCCCCTCCCTGAATAGGGAAACAATTATACACCACCAAACAAATAAAATACTTGATTTATACCTGTCCCAGTCGCTGTAAGCGTTGATCTATTTGCGCTCGTTTTTGCTCCGCTTGGCGCAGTGTTTCTATCAAATGCTGAGCAGCTCCTGTCGGTTGTTCTAATACATGGTCATCCAATGTTGTGGCCTCGCGCAACAAGGCAATTTCCTGTATCGTACTTTCAATGGTATCACTTTGCAAACACGCCGTATCTAAATATGTATCAAACAAAGATTCACGAGACAAAACTACGTTTTCTAAATCATCTAAAATAGCTGCCGCCGCCTTATGAGCTGTTAGGGCACGTCCATTTGCAGTAACCTCGCGAAAAAGGGCCAAAGCATCCCCCATGCGATCTTCTATATCATCACGTCGTGTCTCAACTTGAAGCAACGTATCTAAAACCGTTTCTCGAACAGGCAAAGCACGTGTACTGCGCTGTCGACGGCGTTGTTGCTTGAACTGACGACGCGTGTCAATATGATTGAGCAATACGTCACCCTTAGACCAAGCAAGCCATATCGGCCCAACAATTAAAACAAAAAACAAAGAAATCTGCAGCAACATTTTGGTATCCACTTAAGATATGAACGAAGCAGTTATATACAGCCTCAAAAATCACAAATAAGAAAAACGGAAAATATGAGGGCATCCCATACCTCCATCAGCGCAAAAAAGGAGATGGTACATATTAATGCGAGCCAGCCCCACCGTCAACAGGAAATTATAGGCAAACCGTGTTACACCCTTTTATAATTACTGAAAAGTTCATTGTAGAAACACTATTGACAGACCCACTTGGAACCTGTATATTTTTCCAATTCTTACCCATAATTTTCGAGAGATTTTATGCATTGCTTTTTAGTTTCGCATGGTCTTCCCTTTCGAAAGCGACGACCAACTCCCCTTCACAACCCAATGGTGGGGTGTGCAAAAAAAGCGTGCTTGGTTCTTTGAGCCCCTTGATGCGTCTGCGTCAGGGGGATTTTTGTATCCAATAACAAACATACCTTAAATATACAACAGGAGGAGAGTGCACATGGATAAACCAACGGAAAAGGTGCTCAAAGAAGGCCTCACATTTAACGACGTATTGCTGCTGCCAAACAAATCTGAAGTATTGCCTCGTG
>JABIFK010000328.1 GCA_018650745.1 Candidatus Latescibacterota bacterium
ATCAACTGCGGTGCCATACCAGAAACCCTACTCGAAAGCGAGCTCTTTGGCCATGAGAAAGGGGCCTTCACGGATGCACGCACGCAACGTCAAGGCATCTGTGAAGCTGCAAATGGTGGCACCATATTTCTCGATGAAATAGGAGAAATGACACTCTCTGCACAAGTGCGCCTTTTACGTGTGTTAGACACCCATGAAGTAACACGCTTGGGTAGCACGCAATCTCTTCATGTAGATGTGCGCGTCATTGCAGCAACCAACCGCGAGTTGCAACAAGCTGTTTCGGAAAAAAAGTTTCGACAAGATCTGTATCAGCGTTTGCGCGTGATTGAAATTGAAATTCCGCCTTTGCGCAGCCGCCCAGAAGACATTCCACTTCTCATAGAACACGCGGTACAGAAATACAGTGCCGAACTCAATATGCCAGCCATCACGTTTGATAACGCAGCACTCGAAGCACTCAAACACCATACTTGGCCGGGCAATGTTCGTGAACTGTTCAATTTTATTAATCGTCTCATGGTTTTATCTACATCACGCCATCTCTCTTTTGAGAACCTGTCTGAACATTTGCAAAACATCCAACCCACACCATCGACGTCCCGAAACCTTCCCGTTCACCTAGGAACCACATCTGCCGAATCGGACCGTGACCTACTCTATTGGGCCATTCTCGAAGTTGCAAAAGATATCAAAGAACTCAAAGCATTTCTCCTGCAGCAAACCCAACCCACACGCCCCCTCCCCTCTTTGCCCATATACCAATCTGAAATTTCAGACCCTGGTACAGAAATCGAATACACAGAAACACCACTCACATCAGCCGAAGATGAAATTCGCCCACTCGAAGACATTGAACGGGAAGCCATTGCCAATGCATTACGCGCCACAGACAACCACCGTAAAAAAGCAGCAAAACTTCTTGGCATGGCCGAACGTACACTCTACCGTAAAATTCAGCAATACAATCTATAAAGAAAGCAAATAACACACGGACCGCCCTCCAAACAGAGCAATGATTTCACATTTGCCGTCTGTCACTTGCCGTTTTATTCTTTTATTTATTTTTTCGGAACCTTCAATAGGCCTCGTGGGTCTAATTGGCGCAAACGAAAATATATGCGCCACTATAATCTAAAGAGATCTCTCAGATTCACTCTTTATACGAAGGAGTTATCACATGAAAAAACAAAAATCCCTTTGGGCATGGGCACTTCTCTTTTGCCTTTTCTCTTTTAACACAGCAAACGCCACATTAACCGCAGAAGAAAAACAGGCCATTACACAAATCAAGGCCTTTAATACTGCATTTAAAGCTATTGCACGTGAAGTAACACCTTCGGTGGTGACCATCAATGTCGTCCCCAAAGCCGGTGAAAGTGAGCCGCGCAGTAGACGTATGACGCCTTGGGGAATCCCAATGCCCGACCAACACCCAGAACGTGAAAGCACAGGATCGGGCATTATTATGACAAAAACGGGATACATACTTACCAATCATCATGTTGCAGGCAAAGCAGACAAACTCACCGTTCGTTTAAGTGACAATCGTGAATTTGATGCAGAACTCGTCGGATCTGATCCGAGCACCGATATTGCTGTTATCAAAGTAATTGCCACAGGCTTAAAACCTGCACAAGTAGGTCGATCTGACAATGTGCAAATTGGAGAATGGGTGCTTGCAGTGGGTGCGCCCCTCAACTTAGAATCAACGGTCACTTCCGGTATTGTCAGTGCCAAAGGCCGACGCATCGATATCTTAAAAGATGCGAGAGGCCTGAGTATTGAAAATTTTATTCAAACAGATGCTGCCGTAAACCCAGGCAACTCGGGAGGCGCACTGGTGAATCTCAACGGTGAAGTCATTGGCGTTAATACCGCTATTGCCTCAACCAATAGAAGTGGTGGTTTTGTTGGATACAGCTTTGCGGTACCCATTGACTTGGCAAAAAAAGTGATGGATGATATTGTTGAGCACGGCGAAGTCAAGCGCGGTATCTTGGGTGTATCGCTCAATGAAGTAACGGCGGGCAAAGCAGAGGCTTTTGGTTTGGACCGCCCCAAGGGTGTTTTAATTGGAGATGTCTTTGCAAAAACAGCAGCAGAAAAAGCAGGGCTTAAGAAAAATGACATCATACTCAGTGTTGACGGACAAATGGTCAATCGCACCAATCAACTTCAAAGCATCATTGGTCGTAAACGCCCAGGCGACACAGTAAAACTCGATGTTTTCAGACGCGGAAAAAACCTTACCATCTCGGCAATGCTGCGCGATACAGTATCTGAAGAAATGCAAGAGCGGGCCTCATCGCAACACCCTGAACCGCGCGAACAAGTATCTGAAATTGGCGTCACGGTACAAGATATCACACCCGAGCTTTCACGTGAAGCTGGATTACCCAAAGATATAAAAGGCGTTTTGATAACCAAGGTCTCACGCCAAGCAAGCCGTGCAGGATTTATTCGAGGAGATGTTATTCAAAGCATTTTACAGCACCCACTTGAGCAAGATATCCACTCAGTAGAAGAATTTGAAAACGCACTGGAAAGTTTAGAAAAAGGACGATACGCCGTCTTTTATGTTGAAAATGGTGGCCGCCATCGCCCAGTTGAATTACGCATACCCCAATAGACTTTTGGGACAATCATTCGTAATAGTTAGGGGCAAGTTTTCAAAACTTGCCCCTAATTTATTTGGTAACAAAGCCCGTACAACTGGACACATCAGTCGAATCGAAAAGTACGCTATAGCTGACGAATCTCCCTTGTGTTCCCCATTGAAAAAGGGTGAAGATGGTTTTTGTTGTGTAATGAGTTGATTTCAAACCGAACGATTTATGCAGCTTCATTACGAGAGAACCACAAAAAGGATCAATACTTTTATGAGTAAGCCTAACGAAGCCCGACTCATTATAGCCGCCAGCGAAACAGATGCCGACCTTTATTATGCCACTAACTTTTCGGCACCTGATCGTTTTATTTTTTTGCAAACACAGACCGAAAAGCTCATGCTCTTGTCAGACTTAGAAATTGACCGGGCCAAATCACAATCTCGGGTAGACCAAGTCCTCTCTTACTCGCATTATCTTTCGCGCGCCAAAAGTGCAGGCATCGAATCTCCCACCCAGTTAGATGTCCTATGCCAACTACTTGGTGAAAAAAACATCCAAAAACTCCACGTTCCCCGTACCTTTCCCGTTGCATTTGCCGATAGCTTACGAGAAAAAGGCTTCGAACTCACATTTCCAGAAGATGTTTACTGGGCAGAGCGCGAAATCAAAACGACCGAAGAAATAGCTGCCATCCGCGAAACCCAACAACATACAGAAACCGCAATGGATGCTGCAATTGACCTCATCCGCCAATCAGAAATCCAAAACAATGCCCTTTATATCAACGGCCATGCCCTGACCTCAGAAATGGTCAAACATCGCATATTGACCATTTTACTCGAACGCGAATGCAGTGCCACCCACACCATTGTCGCCTGTGGAGACCAAGCCTGTGATCCGCACAATGAAGGCAGTGGTCCTTTATTGGCACACCAACCCATCATCATCGATATCTTTCCCCACAACAACCACACAGGCTATTTCGCCGACATAACACGAACCGTAGTCAAAGGCCAACCAACGCAAGAACTACAAGCCATTTATGACACTGTTTTAGAAGGTCAGAATATCGCACTCAAACACATCAAAGAGGGTGCAGATGGCAAAGCCATTCATCAGGCCATTGTAGATCTCTTTGAAAGCCGCGATTATGAAACCGGTGAAGACAATGGCCGCATGCAAGGTTATTTTCATGGCACAGGTCATGGCATTGGTTTAGAAATTCATGAAGCACCAAGCATAGGTAAACGGGAGCAAATCCTTCGCCGCGGGCATGTCGTCACCGTTGAACCCGGTCTCTATTACCCTAACCGAGGCGCTGTACGCATTGAAGACCTTGTGGTCGTCACAGAGCAAGGATGCGAGAACCTCACCACCTATCCCAAATCCTTACAGGTCGACGCATAATAAACGCACAGCAAAACCAACTATCAGGCACTGGCTATTAAACTTAAAAGCCCATCGAAAATAACCGATGGGCTTTTTTTCTGAGCTTCACATTTGTATCAAAATTTCCGACGATCAAGAAACATCTATCGCATAACAAGATTTAGGAGCTGAAGTGACACGAAATCAATTCGGTATTTTGATTGCCATACTCATTTGTGCAATAGGTCTGAGGTTTTATGGCCTTGATTGGGGAACCGATCAACAAACAGGTCAATTTCACGCCTTCCACCCCGACGAAAAAACACTTGTTGAAAGCTCGGCACAAATAGGTCAGAATATGCGTAACATTGTGGCGTCTTATGGCAAAGCTCCCATGTATCTGCTTGCAGCAACAGTACGCACGTTTGCCCTTATTACAGATACCACGCCCTTTACGGATACCACGGTTCGCTTCACCCATCTCACGGCACGTAGCATTTCTGCTCTATTGGGTTCATTGACAATATTTCTCACATTCCTAATTGGGCGCAAATTCATCAACACACACATGGGTTTACTCAGTGCATTCTTCCTCGCATTTTGCACCGGGCACATACAACAAAGTCACTATTACACCGTTGACATATCGCTCACTTTTTGGATCACACTGGCACTCTACATCGCACTTCAACTCCCAAAATCACATACACGTCTTTATATCGCATTTGGTGTTGTCATTGGCATTGCTGCGGGAACGCGACTCGTTGGCGTTTGGATGGGCATACCATTTGTGTTGGTTCATTTGTTACACATCTCACAAAGAAATTCAGAGACTGAAAAACAAGACACACTGCTTTCTCTTAATTTTTCACTTCTGCGTTCTTCAGTAGTCTGGAAAAAAATAGCCATTGCAGTAACAACAGGCGTGGCACTTCTGCTTATCTGCGAACCTTTCCTGATTCTTGATCCCACACTCTTTTTTAGTGACGACGATGCTCGCCGCCTCATACCCAGCATGCAAATAGCACGAGGAGAAATCGTACACATCTGGACGCTCTATGATTTTTCAACAACACCCTTTCTATTTTATTTTACACATCTGCTGCGTGATGCATTGGGATATCCATTAGAATGTGTCGCACTCTTGGGCATCATTTTCACAATTTATAAACGCTCGACCACTGGGCTCATTTTATTAGGCTGGCTCGTGCCCTATTTCCTATTGGTCGGTGGTTTACACACCAAACCTATTCGATATACAACCCCAATGCTACCGACGCTTTGCATTCTAGGTGCTTACGCAAGTCTCATGATTGGGCAATGGCTACAAACGCACCTCAAACTCAAATGGGCCATCGCATTGCCCAGCATTCTGATTGCGGTACCAACCCTTATTTATGCCATCACATTTACAAGCATCTATCACCAAGAAGACAGTCGCATTTTGGCTGCGCGGTGGATTGACCAAAACATTCCTCAAAATGCCAGCGTCCTAACTGAACGGGGTGGTTTTCCAACACAATGGATGGCCTCCCCCAATCGCTATCGAGTCAAAACAGATCAAGCCAAATTCTTGTTAAATACGGAAGGGTTCATCCCTTACTGGGAACAAATCGCCTACATTGACGACCTTTTAAAAACAGTAGACTGGATCATCTCTATAAACGAAAACCGCAGCCAACAATTTGCAGGTGCATCCGCCCAATACCCCATAGGGCACGACTATTATCACAAACTCAAAACCCAATCATTGGGGTTTGAGATCCACAAACAATTCCAAACAGTCCCCCTCTTATTTCATCGCACCGACTCAGATCCTACAGTAACCGCCTATGATCATCCCAAAGTGACCATTTATCACCGCACCGGTGATGTGAACCGAATAATCGCCTCATGGCGTGAACAAGTCAAAAGCGATCCCTCTTTACCCGACCACGCATTCATAGCAGGCATTCAGGCTTACAAAAACCAAAATTGGGCAGAAGCCAAAAAAGCATTTCAAAAGGCAGTTGATATACGGCCCAATTATCTCCTTGCTCAAGTGATGATCGTCAACACACTGATAAAGTCAGGACATCGCCAAGAGGCAGATGACTTATGGCAAGAATTGGATACAAAATTTGGGGGGATGCCAGACGAAATAGGAATGGGTTTATCTAAGGCAGGATTGTACCACGAAGGCATCTTCTATTTGGAGCGTAGTTTTGCGTATTATACACAAAACGGAGGTCTACCCAAGTGGATACCCAAGTCTTTGGCAGAAAGTTGGTATCTGCTCGGGCAAACCTTACAAGCGCAAAAGCAATATGCCGAAGCAAAAACTGCCTACCAACAGGTCATCATACTCTTACCCGAATTTGACATTGTCTATCAAAATCTCGGTGAAATTTATTTATCTGAAAATCAACCGAACAAAGCCTTACCGTTATTCGAAAAGGCGATGGCACGCAATCTGAGAAATGCAGAAGCCTGGTATCTCATTGGCCAAGCCTATTACATGCAAGGTGATATAGCAAAAGCAAAGATGCACATTAGCCAAGCGATGGGACTTGCACCTCAAGAGGAGAGATATCGCAAAACTTTTGAAACACTTACAAAACCCTAGTGCTTTTATAAAAAAAGGGGATTGAGCAAAAGCCCAATCCCCTTCTTATTTTTTCTTACAGTATGTGCTACTTGGCGTCTCTTACCTCATCCAAACGACTGCGCCGTCGTGGATGCCGCAATTTGCTCAATGCTTTTTCCTTTATTTGCCGCACACGCTCCTTGGTCAACCCCAACGCCTTACCAATGCGGGCCAACGTGCGTGGTTCTTGCCCTTCCAAACCAAAGTGCAGACGCAAAACGTGTGCTTCACGTTCTTCTAAGGTATTTAACACCCGTTCAATTAGGCGCCTATCGGACCCCTCTATCACACCGGCATCGGGTGAATCTTGCGCATCATCAGACAAAACATTAATAGGTGCATGATCATCGTCACTTGCATCAGCATCGAGAGAACACACGTCTTGGGCGCGCATAAGTGTATCTTCAACCATCTCAACAGACACGCCTAATTTTTGCGCAATCAAATCTGAAGAAGGATTGGTCACATTGGCAAATCCAAGTTGCTTCAACAGCTTGTTTATGCTATTGAGTAGCTTTACTCGGTTGGCCGGCAAACGTACCAAACGAGACTCTAACGTGATTGCATTATAAATGCCCTGCCGAATCCACCAATGTGCGTATGTGATAAATTTGAAACCACGTTCCTCATCAAATCGCTCGGCAGCTTGAATCAATCCCACATTGCCCGCACTAATCAAATCTTCCAAAGGCAATCCGCAATTTTGATATTCGCTGGCAACGCGTACCACAAAACGTAAATTGGCAGAAACCAACTCGTTCCGCGCCCCTTCATGCCCTTGATGAATTAACTTGGCCAACCGCACTTCTTCTTCAGACGGCAGTGGCACAGCACCAGAAATATCCTGAAAGTAAATATCTAAAACCTCACTATCCCAAACAGAAGCAGTTGCCATTGGAGCACCCTTTCACAAAAACGAGAAGAAGAGAATCAGTCTCTCTCCTGTCTCGCGAGACCACTGGTGTGTGCTCACGGGGCAGGAGGCAGATGCCCAATATCATTGCAACCCTTGTGCCAAAAAGCCTCCTCACCGCAAAACAAAACATAAATACCTGTTTCTTAAAAAGATAAAAACCGATCACGGTTTACTTAAAAAAACCACGACAACAGATCACCTATCACAAAACGTTCTACCCCTATATCAAAAAAACACATAGTGTGAGACATTGATTTTATTGGTCATAGACATTATCTTGTGCATATTCGTTCTTCTTATCGATCTCTCACTTGGAGTTTGCATCTATGCGCATCATCACTTGGAATGTGAATGGTTTGCGAGCCGCTATTCGCAAAGGCATTCAAGATCACATCAATACCCTCAACCCCGACGTCATCTTATTCCAGGAAGTTCGAGCGCTTCCCGAGCAATTACCAAAAGAGTGGGCAGATCCCGAAGGATGGCATGTCATTTGGCATCCCGCACAAAAAAAGGGGTATGCTGGCACGGCTGTTTGGTCTCGTCACCCCATCACAAAGCACGACCGTGGCATTGGCACAAAAGACACAGAAGGCCGTGTGCTCCATGTATCAACAGCTGGAATTGATGTGGTGAGTGTCTATTTGCCTTCGGGTTCTTCTGGCGATGAAAGACAAAACATAAAAGAACAATGGATGGCACAGTTTCGCCCTTGGGCAGACAAACTCAAGCGCAAACGCAAACCCGTTTTAATGGGTGGAGACTTTAATATCGTGCATACAGAACGCGATATTTTCTATGCCAAAGGAAATGCAAAGACATCGGGGTTTTTACCACATGAACGTGCATGGATCGGTGATTTAATTGATTCAGGTTGGCATGATTTTTTGCGCGAAAGTGTAGGGGATATACAAGGCCCGTATTCTTGGTGGTCAAATCGAGGCAAAGCACGGGAATTAGACAGAGGGTGGCGAATCGATTATTTATTGGGAAACGCAGCAGCCTCGAAGCAAATTGAAACATCCAGTATCTATCGTGAAGGTGGCCTCACGATTTCTGACCATGCCCCAGTCATCGTTGATTTAAAATAACCAAACACTTCCATATTTTGAACCTATCTATGAACACGTCCAAAACCATAGCCCTTGCAGGTTGTAGCGGTTATATCGGCACGCATATGACACGTGCAGCTCTTGATTTAGGGGTGCACGTGTATGGCATCGATCCACAAATGCAAGATGCTTTTTTGGATCACCCCAACTTCACAGCAATAGATACGCCTAACGCCTTTTGCGATCTCAACACAGACGTGTATTACTTGGCATTGCAACCCAATCACCGCACCCCATATCTGGACCGTTTGATCTCAGACGGCCGTTTCATTTTTTCAGAAAAACCAATGGCTCGTGCACGTGACCCACATATATGTGATCAAATTGTCGCCAAACTCGCTGACAGTTCGGCGGTAATGCGTTACAACTTTCTGCTCATATACAATCCCATAACAGAACGAATCATCCAATATCTACGATCGCATAAAAACGTCACAATTTCATATATGAAGTCCGTATTTGAAAAAAATCGCGAATCGCGACGTAACGACCGAAACAAAAAATTCATGGAACCCATCCAATATCAAGAATCGATTCACAGCTTGGCACTCATGTTGGTTTTACGAGGTGAAGTTTTATCCTATGACCTCACTCATTTTGACAGTGTCTTTCCAAAAGGTCTCATCGCAGTTGGCACATCCTCACCTTATGATGCACCCTCTGCAGATTATGACACCATACCTGATGGTAGATTTTATGGCACACTGACAACATCGGGCTTTCGCATGGATGTTATCACCAACTTTAAAAGACTGGACCAACAACACTTTCCAACACGCCAACAAAAAAAGGTAATCATATCGGGCGTTGCAGACGGCAACCCGTTCACCATTGAGGCAGACTATCAACGTGACCAAGAAATGTTGTCTATCAATAACGAAAAGGTCTCACTCCCAGCCTTTCGACCCTATGAATATATTTGGCAAAAAGTTCTCTTATCGGACAACAAAAAAGCCTCCCATATTATAGCAAACGAACATCTTGCGCGACGCGCCTATCAAATCTCAGCATTATTATGGCATGCCAGCTTTACAGAACAAGAAGTCTTAATTGATTCAAACAAAACATTATCTCAAGTAACCCTGAGTTATCGTGATGCTTTGGAAGCTGGCCAATTGCCCTTTTACCAACACAATCAAAAACGTGAATGGGTTGAAAAACACCTGATTGATCCAGTTATAGATACAGCCGAAGGATTGCGCATGCGCTTAACACGTCCCTCGCCACGCCATAAATAATCCAGGTAGGAGAATCATTGTGATCACCTCAGAAAGCTACGATGCCTTTTTGGAAAACCAAGATCGATTGTACCAAACATTTTCGACTGTAGGCAGCCTCGTATTGCCCTTAGAAGATGAAGAGCGCGTCTTAGACGTGATAGCAGAACAGCTCATTCGTGCAGCACGTATCAGATCGTTGGTTTTGGCGATTGTTTATACAGACAAGCATTCTCTCGAAGTTGTACGTATTGCCAGCTTTAACAACCTAACAGAAGATGGGCATCTAACTGCTCGTTCGACACCTAATGTGCGTCGTCATATCAATTGGCGTGAGGATCTAGCAGACACAGAATCTATGATGTGTTATTCTGCCCGAGAAGGAAGCATTGTGGTTGTAGACGGACAAAACGATTTCATCCAATCACGTACAACACATCGGCCAGACCAATGGGAAGGCAAAGTATCCTTTTTTGAACGCTTGCAATACAACAGTGAATGCGTTGCCGTATTAGCGGGTGGGTGTCCATTAGACGAAGCAGAAACGGCAGTCGATTGGGTACAAGATACAATGCCCCTATTAGAGCTTATTTCAGCACAAATCAAAACGCTTCGCTTACTTAAAGAACAACGCTTTTTAGCGTATAGCCCGCCCACAGAAGTAAATCTATCAACACAAGAAATAGAAGTTCTACGCCGTGTGACGTTAGGCGAATCGGCAACGCAAATAGCAGAGGAAATGGATTTGTCACCGCGCACGGTGCACACATACAAACGTCGTATTTGTAAAAAATTGGATCGATACAGCCAAGCCGATCTCACACGTTATGCCATCATGACCGGCCTTATTCCATTAACGGATCGATAAAAATGCGTTTTGTAAGCATAATTACCGACAATTCTGTAGAAAATACGTAAACAAAATCCCAAAAATTAGCATAGCCTTGTGATCCCTATTTTTGCTATATTGATGGTATCCTAAGTTTTACAGACTTAGCTGCTGTTAAGATGGAGCTACCGGGGAAGCTCCGTCTTTTGTTTTTTGTGCCAGCATCCCATAAGGAGATTTCAATGTTTGATCAAAATCCTTTTGTACACTGGTTTGGCATAGACGAAACCATTGCACAACAAATTTTGTCGGAGGCCATGTCGCGCGGTGCTGATTTTGCCGACTTGTACTTTCAACACACCAAAACAACATCACTCAGCTTAGAAGATGGCATCATCTCTCGAGCCAACACAAACATCGAACAAGGCGTGGGCATTCGTGCTGTATTGGGCGACCAAGTGGGTTATGCTTATAGTGAAAACTTAGATATAGAAGCTATGAAAAAAGCGGCCCACACTGCCGCCGCCATTGCAGAAGGATCGCAAACAGTCCCCCCACAACATGTTCAATTGCAGTCGTCAGCCAACTATTACAATATTGACCGCGAATGGGATCAGGTTAGCATTGCAGAACGCCTCCCAATCGTGTCTCAAGCCGAAGCAATCACACGGCAAATGGAATCTGCGGTCGAAAAAGTATCTGTCAGTTGGTCGGACAGTGATGAACGCGTATTGATTGTGACAAGCGATGGCACCTTTGCCACCGACCGGCGGCCAATGACCACATTGTATTGTTCGGTTACCGCACAAAAAGAAGGCGTGCGCCAAAGCAACAGTGCATCTGTCTCACGCAGAGAAGGCATTGATTGGTTTAACGAACAGAACATCCGTAAAACATGTCAGAAAGCTGTAGACCGCACCATGATTCTCTTTGAAGCACGCCGCCCACCTGCGGGCGAAATGCCAGTTATCTTAGCGGCAGGTGCCTCGGGTATATTGCTCCACGAAGCCATAGGACACGGTTTGGAAGCTGATTTTAACCGCAAAGGCACATCTATCTATTCCACCATGCTCAACACCCAAGTCGCACCCGACTTTGTCACCATAGTAGATGACGGCACCCAAGACAATGACCGAGGTGCCCTAAACATTGACGACGAAGGCCAGCCCACAGAAAGCACCACGCTCATCGAAAACGGCGTGCTCAAAAATTATATCCACGACCGCATCTCTGCCAAGCATTACGGCGTCTCAACCACAGGATCGGGGCGTCGAGAGAGTTTCCGTCATGTCCCCTTGCCTCGAATGCGCTCGACCTACATGCTCGACGGGCCACACACCAAAGACGAAATTATCGCCTCAGTTGATCACGGCATCATCGCCGACACATTCACCAATGGCCAAGTTCAAATTGGTGCAGGTGATTTCACATTTTACATCAAAAATGGTTGGCTCATTGAAGGGGGCAAAATTACTGCGCCCATCAAAGACGTCAACATCATTGGCAACGGCCCAGACGCACTCAAAAATGTCGTAATGGCAGCCAACGACTCAGAACTTGACGACGGCAGTTGGACCTGTGGTAAAAGTGGCCAAGGGGTTCCCGTATCAATGGGCGTGCCCACAATGTTGGTCAAAAGCATGACAGTTGGTGGTGTCAATCAATAATCAAACACGATCACCCAATAGGATCACCATGGAACAAGACTTACAACATCAGGCCCAACAGGCCGTTGACTTGGCAAAGCAATCTGGTGCAGATGATGCCATTGCCAGCGTCAGAGACGATAACAGCACAGAATACACCTATCGCGACGGTCAAATTGAAGAAGTCAAACAAAACGCCAGCCGTGGGCTCAGTCTTCAACTTTATGTAGATGGACGTTACTCAACCCATCAAACCACAGACTTACGCCCAGAAACAATGACGCAATTTGTTGCCGAAGCCGTGGCACTGACCAAGCATCTCTCGCAAGACCCTTTTCGACGCATACCCGACCCGCTCTTATACGAAAACCGATCTACACTTGATTTAAAGAAAAACGATCCCATTGTGCGCGACCTGCCACGTGAAGTGTGTTTGGATTGGCTTAAAAAAATGGATGGGACCACACACACCGACAGCCGTGTCATAAGTGCATCGGGTTATGTTTGGTATGGATGGAACACATCTGCGCGCGTCAGCTCAAATGGCTTTGTAGGCACCCAATCTGGCACCTCCGTCGGTTATGGGGTGAGCGTCACACTCAAAGAAGGCGAACATGGACGCCCAGAAGCCTCACGCATCGTAAGTGGCAGTCATTTGGCCAGCTTACCCTCCGCTGAAGAAGTTGCGCAAGAAGGCTTGGACCGCGTATTATCACGCTTGGGCAGCACAAAGGGTGAAAGTGTTAAATCGACAATGATCGTAGACCCTGAAGCGGGTGGACGCATATTTGGTTCAATCTTGGGCGCATTACAAGCCCAAAGTGTTCAGCAAAACCGTTCCTTTTTAGCCGAAAAAAGCAACGTACAAATTGCCAACCCCGTCCTCACGCTCATTGATGACCCTCTACAAATTGGCGGGTTAGGATCTCGTCATTATGATGGCGAAGGCATCTCTGCACGCCCACTGCCACTGATTGAAAATGGCATCCTTAAAAATTTCTATATCGACACCTATTATGGCCGCAAACTCGATTGGCAACCCACAACAGGACGATCATCCAACATTACATTTGAATTGGGTAACAAAAATCTTTCACAAATCATCTCCGATGTTTCTCAAGGGTTTTACGTCACCTCATGGTTAGGCGGAAATGCAGACTCAACAACAGGTGATTTTTCCTTTGGCTTCCAAGGGCACCAAATTACAAATGGCCACCTCACCACGCCCGTATCAGAAATGAATGTCACGGGTAACTTCCTTACACTCCTCAATGACCTCATTGCTGTTGGCAACGACCCCAATCCTTATTCCAGTATGCAAACACCCACCCTGGTCTTTGCCAACGTAGAGTTTAGCGGCAAATAATCCAAAACGCTTTGCATTCTCCAAATAAAAAAGTGCCCTATCATCGGGGCACTTTTTTATTGCCTATACCATCAGGTTTCTTATACTGCACCGAATCAGTCCTGGCGGAGCAGATTAGCGTCATGAGTTCTACCATCTATAAAACGATCACCCACACAAATAAAAATAAGAGGGTTAAATTGGACCACCTATCTCAATGCCTTTATCATGCACAGCGCATCTCCAAACTCGTTGACAGATGGGACACATTACGTGGCCCTGCGATGGCCATGCCGCCAGAGCACATTGACGAACTTTTCTCTGAAATTTCCCCCACCGACATCAACAGTTCGAACATATCACAAGAACAAGCAAGCCCCATTCTTGAACAAATACAAAAAGCCGAACGCGTCCTCATCAACACGTTAGTTGGCGATGTATATCTCAAC
Organism: Candidatus Latescibacterota bacterium; assembly: GCA_018650745.1. Taxonomy (GTDB): domain Bacteria; phylum Latescibacterota; class UBA2968; order UBA2968; family UBA2968; genus JABIFK01. The sequence goes on from JABIFK010000328.1 coordinate 14,121, forward strand.
GATGACAGAGATCGCGAAATCATTGTTGCGCGCATTGCCTTGTGTAACATGCTCAAGCGATTACGCGATTTAGACCCCAAAATTGACCGCGCCAATTTGCTCTGGCAAAAAAATGATGGCGACGAATGGTGCACGATTTAAGAGCGTTATGAAAATCGATATGTCCACATACGAATCTATCGGCTCACTCAAAGCATATTGGGTAGACACAACAGCGCGTATCTTTTGGTATGTGCCCATGCTCGGCCTTTCGTTTATGAGACCCGTTGTTTAAAACAATCTGGTTTAGAAATGGAGTCATACCATGAGCAATCTTCATATTGAACAAAAAGAAGGCATCGTCTCCATCAAACGTGAAGGAGAAACCAATGCCATTCTCGAACAACATGCAAAAGCCAATACCCGTGCCTACATTCACCCAATTGTTGCACCCGATGGCAATGGCATTCTCACCGAAGACACGCCCTCACACCATCCGTGGCAACACGGTCTTTATGTGGGATTAAACGACGTCAACGGCATAGGCTATTGGATGGAGGGATTGCACAAAGACCACAAAGACACGGATGGCACATTTCATCCTCATCCCATAACAAACATCACCACAAACAAAAATCAAGCCACATGGACGGTAGTCTCTGACTGGCACGCGCCACAAGGCGATCTACTGATTTCAGAAACCCAAGCCTGGACCCTCACAGACTTAGACACTGCTTATCATCTTGATATCACGTGGTCCCTCTCTGCCCATACCCATATCACATTTGGTGAATATGCCTATGGTGGCCTCTTTTTAAGAATGCCCTATCAAAAAGAGATCGGCGGTGAAGCCATCAACAGTGAAGGTCAAATCAACAAAGATGCAGAAACGCAACATGCGCGGTGGGTTTCTGTCTCCATGCCCATTGAAGGGCGAGACAATTGGGCTGGCATTGCTATGTTTGATCATCCAACCAATCCAGAACACCCCAACCCATGGCGTGTAGATAATCAACTCGGCATCGTGCCCAGCCGATGTCTTGCAGGTCCTTGGACGCTCGCGCAAAATGAAACCACCACCAATCGGTATAGACTCCACATCTTTTGTGACCGCACAAACACAGAACACATCGAAAACCAATGGCAACACTTTGCTCAAGGATAATGCATTGAAAAATTTAGGCGTGGACGGGATGGGATGAGCACACAGACAGAAACGGAAGCAGTTGAGGAAAATCCCCCAAGATGGGCCAGACCCGTCTTTCTATTTATCACATCGCTTTATTGGTTGACCCTTTATTTTTATGTGCCCATTTTATCGCCCTACGTTGAACATATGGGTGGCACATTGGAAATGGTGGGTTTGGTTGTCAGTGCATATGGTTTGGCCCAACTGATCCTTCGTTTTCCACTTGGTTTGTGGTCTGACCGATTGGGAAAAAGGCGCCCATTTTTGGCACTTGGTTTTGCTGCCAATATTTTAGGATGCTTGGTCTTCGTCGTTGCAACAGACCCTTGGGTCATGGTGGGTGCACGTTTTCTGTCGGGCATCGCAGCTTGTGCCTGGGTGGCCTTTTCGGTCCTTTTTGCGAGCTACTTTCCTGCGCAGAAAACATCTCAGGCCATGAGCTATATCACCTTTTGCAACACGTTATCCATCATGGTTGCCACATTTATTGGTGGATGGATAGCAGATGTTTACGGTTGGTTGGCCCCATTTTGGTTATCCGCAGGGGTTGGTGTTTTGGGTCTTATTGGCACCTTATTCATCTATGAAAAAACCGTGCCCGCCCAATCAACCCAACCGATCACAACCCGCTTACGATCGATACTCTCTTACCGAGAATTGATTTTTGCATCTCTTGTAGCAGCATTTGGACAATACACCACATTCGCCACACATTTTGGTTTTTTACCCAACTATGCAGTTGAAATAGGTGCCTCCAAAACCCAACTTGGCATTCTCGCAATGTTGGGTATGTTATCTATATCCATCACAGTATTGCTCAGTGGCACTGTCTTTGCGCCTCGTATTGGTGCCAAGAGAACCCTTGTGATTGCATATCTTCTCGTAGGCATCGCAACCGCAGCATTGCCTTATATCCAAACCATAGAACTTTTGTATGTCTCTCAAGTCATAGCCGGTTTGGGGCGCGGTGCAGGTTATCCCATTCTGATGAGCTTGGCCATTGCCCGCTTGCCCGATGCTGAAAAAGCAACCGCAATGGGATTCTTTCAAGGCGTCTATGCCATTGGCATGTTCATTGGACCCGTTTCGGCAGGCACCATTGGCGGTCAATGGGGATACGAAGCGCTCTTTTTGTCTACAGCAGGCGTGGCCGTCTTAACTGCGGTGGTTGCATTAAGGCTGCCAGGCAAAGCATAAAACTTAAAAGCAGATCAACAAATCAAATTCTCAGCCCGTTCAAATAAATCATTCGAACCAAATCAAGAACGTTCACAAACAAATTGATGCAGGACAATCGCTCCAAGCCATTCAAAAAAGCAAACCGCTTGAAAAATGGGCAGCTTGGGGCAGTGGTTTCATATCTACAGACCGCTGGATCGCAACCATCTTTAACAGTTACAAAAAATAAAGGGAGCCGGATAACATGACAGATTTCAAAGGCGTCTTTCCCATTCTCATTACGCCATTTGATGACACAGGAGAAGTGGATCTCATCTCCTTTGATCGCATCATTCGATTTATGTCCAAAATTGGCGTCAACGGTGTCACCATCTTAGGCGTGTTGGGTGAATCTAACAGAATGACCGATGTTGAACGAGAAAGCCTCATAAAAACCGCAATAGATGCTGCAGAAGGACAGATCCCAATTATCGTAGGCACAAGCCACAGCGGCACCCAAGCCACCATCCAACTCAGTCAAATGGCTGAAGCATTAGGTGCCAAAGGCGTTATGGTTACTCCATCACGAGAACCCGTACCCAATGAACAACGTATTTTTGAATACATTCAACAAATCGGCAACGCCATTGGCATTCCAATCGTATTACAAGACCACCCAGCATCAACACAAGTGCATATGTCTACCCCCCTCATCTTGCGCATGATTTCAGAAATTCCACAAATCGCCTGTATCAAAGAAGAAGCCACACCCACGCCGCCCAAAATAACAGCCTTGCGAAATGGCATGGACCGTCCCATTCCAATTCTCACAGGTCTGGGGGCACTATATGGGCGCTTTGATCTTGAACGCGGTACGGATGGTTTCATGACCGGTTTTGCATTTCCCGAAATACTCATTGCGATGGTCAACGCTGCACATGAAGAACGCTGGCAAGACCTTCAAAACATCTACGCGGAAAACTTACCCCTGCTCGTTTACGAACAACAACCCGGTGTGGCCGTTCGTAAGGAAATCTTTCGCTTACGCGGCCTGATCCAAAGCAGCCACGTGCGACACCCTGGTGCCAATATAGATCAGGGAACCACCAAGCAACTCCAGCACGTACTTGAAACATCTTTGCCAAATACGGACATCACTCGGCCACTTGAAATCTAAATTCTTTCCTAAAAAAACAAAAAGGCCGTCATCTTTACAGATGACGGCCTTTTTGTTTTTTATGTATGATTGTTCATTTGATTTCACCGCTGCGGTACAACAAATATTTTTGCCGCTTCACTGAAAAGTGCATCACCTCACGATGCCAACGCGCCCAAATCAATCGCGGTTCATCTCCACGCATCAAGGCTTCTCTTACATAGCTCGTGCCCATTGCTTTGTCAAACGCGTTATATCTTCCCTTTTTAAAAATAACCTGCTTAGGGTAATACTTCCACAAATGAGCCAGTATAGAAACCCCTGCACGTGTGGGCTGAAATCGGGTGGCATCTACCACATCTAAGAATACAGCCTGCACCTTTTTGCCTTTGAGTGATCCCTTTTTTGCAACATATGTCAGTGGCCGAAACCGCACCCCAGGCAATCGCATCAAATTCAACTCACGCGCAGACAACTCCGCATTCATCCACGGTGCACCCACAAACTGGAAAGGTGTGTCTGTGCCAATGCCGACACGCAATGTGTACAATTCACCAATTGTTCCTGTTGTAGCAAAACACACAGCAGAGGCCGGTGTTGGAATATTGGGCGAAGTAATGATCCAATCTCGTCCCACATCTTCCCACGCCATATTGCGCCGATAACCCACCATTGGAATCACAGTTAAGTCACAATTGATATTTTCTTCTTGATTCAGATATCGTGCCAACTCACCTACAGTCATCCCGTAAGCACGCGGCACCGGATAGAGGCCAATAAGAGACAGCCACTTTTCTTCTACCACTGGGCCATCAACCGTTAAACCACCCAAAGGATTGGGTCGATCCAATACGATCACACGCTTCTCGTACAAAGCAGCGGTGGCCATGACTTCGGCCAAACTCCACACATACGTATAAGACCGGCTGCCCACATCTTGCATATCGTAAATCAGTACGTCTATTTCATTTTTTAATGCTTCACGCGTTTGATGATACCCTGTTCCATACAACGAATAAACAGGCAAATTTTTATAATGAGAATCATCTACTTTTTTACCTGCTTTAATCTTGCCATCTATACCATGCTCAAGCGCAAGCAAAGCCACAAGATTCACATCAGAATGACCAATAAAAGCATCTGCACTAAATACACCATCTGCCGTTTGTGACGTTCTGTTGGTCAACAGCCCGACACGCAATCCCTTAACGGTTTTTGTATACCCATTTAGGAAAACATCAACACCCATCTGCACGGATGCAGCAGATACAGAACTCGCAAAAAACAGAATGCATAGTAAATATTTATACATAACAAAAAAATGGGGCAGCGGCTTAAAAAGCCTAACTGCCCAAATCCTTTTTCAAATCATTAGCGAAAGCAATCCTGTGCATTAAGCAGCTTCAACAGCTTGCACAGTGGCCTGTTGTTTTTTCCACAACCCAAATGCTTTCCAATCAATTTCTTCACGCCCACCTTTGCATTTTAAAATGCCTGCTGCAAGATAAGTACGCAAACACCGACTGACTTCTCTGTGAGATACATTTAACTGAGCAGCAACGGCTTCTTCTCCAATACCTGTCACCAACAACTTCAAAAGCGCCTTGTCATCCAACGTATCACGCTCCTTAAAATACAATTACATACTTGATATATAAACAGTTGTTGGGGGAAACAACGAGAATGATTCTAAACAAATCACAAAGGAGAGCTGCTTACGGGGGAAGTAGTAAAACAAACCCAAACATCGCCTGCCCGACACCGTCTTTCGATAAATATACACATTGATTCACATAATGCAAGAGAGAATATTGACATGTGAAGATCACACACTTATTGAGTTCTTATACTACAATAAGTTACGCAAAAAATAAGGTTTTTTGATATAAACAAACGCAAAAACCAGACCATAAAAGTAATTTGTGCCAATTTTTTTGAGTGTTATAAATAAAACCAGCACTCAAAAATATATTGAAAAAATAAAAGAGAAAATCGGCAATCAAGCGTAACACGCCAAACCACCGATTTTCATAGGCTTACACACATCAGCTTAACACGGCCAATGCATCATCTAAAATAGCACGCTGCGCAGATCCGGGTACAACCGATTCAAATTCTATCACCCGCTCCATCAGCGCATCCATAGCCTTCTTTTGTTCTTCTGTATCAGACATCGCATCTACCCGATCACACTCGAACAACAAATCTATTGCTTCACGTGTGACCGGATCTACATAAGGTGTATCCGGTACCGGTATATCTGCTACACAAGCCTCTGCCATCGCTTCGGGTAAAACGGCTGTCATTTCCATGCCATCCTCCTCATTATTATGAAGGGTTATAAAACACCCGAGCGGGGGAGAAAACGATCAAAGAAACATGTCAATGGACCCTAGACGGTCTATTGTCCGCTCACATTTTTCTTTTAACCGACGAACAATACCAACCAACCCAAAAACATCGCAGCTCCGCCCAAATCTGATAAATGCGAGAATCGACGTTTCTGGAATTCCTAATGCAACAGTATAGGAGGCATTTGAAGCGTTTCCTGTATTAAAATGTGTGTATATTGTGGCATCATAAATCTCAATATTTAAAAAGAACATTTACTTGTTTTATAAACGTTTTAGAGCGATATTTGTGCCACGTTTACTTTCGCATGCAGTATCGTATGAAAAATCAACACATTAAAGTGATTTCACTTCTTGGATTACATTTGTCACATGTTGAAAAATTGTCACTATTTGCTCAAAAGAGTGGTCAAATTGTCTCACTTCTACAAATGGATCAAGCAAACCATATTGGATATATCCTTCTATTCACAGAGCCAAAACACAGTTAAGGAGCCACCATGTTTCAACCCGATATGAAAGCATTCTACGATGCCAATGGATATTTGGTTGTCAAAGATGTTTTTCAACCGTTAGAACTCACCGACATCAACCAACGCGTTGAAGAGATTATTGCAAATTCGACAGAAGCACCTGAAGGGGTTTCTATTAGCCGTGAGGGCGATACGGTAAAAGACAAAACATCAGCGGCCGCTCAAAATACCTCTATTAGAGCAATGGCGTTTTTGGTGCGGTTTGATCCACTCTTTCGCAATTTTGCAAAACAATCCAAACTGTTAGAATTGGTGCGCGGTCTCATTGGCCCACGCATCAAAATTTTCCGTGATCAGATGTTGTTGAAACCGCCAGGTGGTCAGGCCAAACCCTTGCATCAAGACCAAAGTTATTTTCGTGTGCAACCACAAGGTGATTTGGTCACGGCTTGGATTGCATTGGACGAAGCCACAACTGATAATGGATGTATGTGTTATGTGCCCACGTCACACAAGCATGACATCTTTGAAATTGAACCGGACCCAGATCGCCCAGTTCATCACGTACCCAAAACAAATGGGCTTTCGTTGCCAGAACCGGTTGCGTGTCCGGTGCCAGCCGGGTCTATTATTTTCCACCATGGATGTACGTTGCACAACAGTGAAGACAACAATACCCATACGTGGCGTAAAGCATTGATCTTGCACTTTTCTACATCGGAAGCCAAATCGGAGCGTGAGCAGTTGAATGAGGAAGTTTCTTTGGAAATAGATTGAAAGGTTTGAAATTCTAAATCAAAAAACTTGGCGTGCTTAAAACCAAGACAATAAAAAAGGTCGAACGATTGTAGTCGTTCGACCTTTTTTGCCTTCGGCGACTTCTTCTTTAAAAGATCAAATAAGAAGCAAGAAAATCTCTCGCTGACCGCGAGGGGCTTTAATGCTGTTCAGTGTTATTACAGGCGTAAACCACCCTCACCAGCCCGTGCAGTTCCCACCCTTCCACATATTCCATATGCCCCACTCACACACCCAACACCCCCACCAACTACACAAAGGCCCACACCACCGAGAGAGGTATTCAAGTTTTGCTGTGTCTCTTTTTAATTTTGTATTTTTTAATTTTGCATTAAAGTTGGGTAATATTCAAGATTCGCGTATTAGGAATGCGGTCTATAAAGCTCTGCGATTTTTGCTGCGGACATCTTTGACAACGGTGCCGCTGTGTAAAATGCCTTTCATAGATCGGTCTCGGAATGGTGCAGAAGCGTCGTAGTATTTTTGGGTTGTGTCTACGGTGTTTACCATGACCCCGGCTCGATTTCGAGAGAGTGACTTTGAAATGACACCGTCGGGTTGAATAAACACGCTTTGCCAGGCTTGATAGTAGCCCGAGGAATTGTTGGCACTGATCCAGAAGTAGTTTGTTGCTGCGTGGGCTTGCAGTGTGGGGCGCATAATCACTGTGTGAATTTTGGGGCCTGCTGCGCGCGCGTTGTAAAACGAATCGAACAGACATTGCACGCCCTTCTTTTTATAAGCGCGGTAGAGTTCAGGGAACCGCAAATCGTAGCAAATGAGCAAACCGCAGCGTACACCATTAATGTCCAGTGTTGCCAAATGATCACCGGGGGCATAATGTCTGAGGTCGCCATTGGTGCAAAAGCATTTGTCGTAGCGGTCTACAATTTCACCATCGGCGTTAATGGCATACAAACAGTTGTGAGGTTTGTGTTTCCCCGACAATTGGTGCGCACTGCCCAAAATGATCCACACTTTTTTTTGTTTGGCCAATTTGCAAATGGCTTCCGTTTCTTCCCGCAAGGCTGCCCAGTCAAATCCATCCCATGTCTGATAGTCTACACCCGCATAACCCGACAATGCGCATTCCGAAAAATGTACGACATCTGCTCGTTGGCGTTTGGCTTGTAATATCTGTTTTTTGATTTGTGAAGCATTTCGCCGAATGTTTGCACCAACAGAAAATTGACACGTTGCAACACGGAGCTTGCCTTTGGGAGACATATCAACCTCCTCCAATTTAATCTTCAATGAATGTTTGATGCGGATGACGCAACTTAGACATCGCTTTCTCAAATGTCCAGTAAATTAAACCCTCAAATAATCCACCCCGCCATTTACACTTGTATGAGACCATGATTGTAGCGAGGCTGGTGCGCACCAAATAGACAATGAGAAGCACGCTAATACGTGGGAGAGGTGAAGAGGCATTTCACTTTGCACTTTGCACCCAGCACTTTACACACCTATATTGGATTCATGAACTGGAAATATATTTTTCTAATGACAATATTGTGTGCCCTAAAAGGGGAGGTCTACGCGATGAATGACTGGACAATAGGTATTGGTGGAAACGGTGGCGCGTTCTTTTATGCTCAGCCGGGTGAACTCTGCATTGAACTGGAAAAATGCGATCTCAACATGAGAAGTCGCAAGACAGATCTTCGAGCTGTTCTTTTTGCACCCGATCGACAAGTCGTGCAAGAAATTACCATTCCAGACGATGGACAATCAGCCGATTCGGGAATAGGCCCCGCACAAAC
>JABIFK010000039.1 GCA_018650745.1 Candidatus Latescibacterota bacterium
AAATTCCAAGATGGACATTTGAAAAATTTCCGCAAACAGATGACCTGCTCGGCACACAAATGAAGTCAGTAGGTGAAACCATGGCCATTGGTCGGACGTTTAAAGAAGCACTGCAAAAAGGATTGCGATCTCTCGAAGTGGGGCGTGCCGGTTTTGGTGCCGACGGCAAGGACTATGACATCACAACGCTCAAACGCGAAGACCTAGAACATGGGTTGCGCGTACCCAATTCACAACGCATGTTCTTTCTCAAAGCCGCATTTGATATGGGCCTATCGGTCGATGAAATTTTCGACGCCACAAAAATAGACCGATGGTTCTTAGAAAATATGCGAGAAATCAAAGAAGTCGAAACAGAACTCGCTGCATTAATGGAATAGACGTTTATAGACAACACGACGCCCAGATTGATAATTGATTAACCTTAGGGAAACAATGAGCAAACAACATACTTTTGAAGACCTCAAGTCTCGTATTTCACGCAACGACCTTTTAAAAGCCAAAAACTACGGTTTTTCAGACCGTCAGTTGGCACACCTTTGGAAAGCAGACGAATGGACTATTCGTGCCTTGCGGAAAGAATTGGGCGTGCTACCGGTTTACAAAACTGTTGATACCTGTGCTGCCGAATTTGAGGCTTACACACCTTATCATTATTCTACTTACGAATCAGAAACAGAAGCTTTTCGCTCTGACCGTGAAAAAATCATGATCCTCGGTGGCGGCCCCAATCGCATTGGGCAAGGTATTGAATTTGATTATTGTTGTTGCCATGCTTCATTTGCTCTCAAAGAAGATGGTTTTGAAACCATCATGGTCAACTCCAACCCAGAAACGGTGTCCACAGATTATGATACCTCCGACAAACTCTATTTTGAACCCCTAACAGCCGAAGACGTGCTCAACATTGCCGATCTCGAACAGCCTGACGGCGTCATTGTACAATTTGGTGGGCAAACCCCACTCAACCTTGCACGCGACCTCGAACGCGGCGGTGTTAAAATTGCCGGCACCTCACCCGACGCCATCGACTTGGCCGAAGACCGCAAACGGTTTGGTGCACTCATTCAAAAACTTGGCATCCGTCAGCCCGAAAATGGCACAGCCGTAAATGCCGACGAAGCCGTTGTCATTGCCGAAAGAATTGGGTATCCCGTATTGGTGCGCCCCTCTTATGTCTTAGGTGGTCGGGCAATGGCCATTGTTTATGAACGCGACGCACTCATCTCTTATATGCGCAATGCCATTGATGCCTCACCGGAGCGTCCCATCCTCATTGATCGCTTTCTTGAAAATGCCCAAGAATTTGATGTTGATGCTGTAGCCGATGAATCAACGGTCGTTATTGGTGGCATCATGCAACACATTGAAAGCGCAGGTGTACACTCAGGGGATAGTGCTTGTGTTTTACCGCCCTATTCTATCTCAGATGACAACCTCAAAGAACTACGCACCCACACACATGCACTGGCCAAAGCACTCAATGTGGTTGGCCTCATGAATATTCAGTTTGCCATTCAAGATGACAACGTCTACATCATTGAAGTCAACCCACGTGCTTCTCGCACGGTTCCTTTTGTCAGCAAGTCGATTGGCGTGCCATTGGCCAAAATAGCGGCACGTGCAATGGTAGGGCGCACACTCAAAGAACAAGGGTTTACCAAAGAAGTACATATGAAACATATTGCCGTTAAAGAAGCGGTATTGCCCTTCAACAAATTTCCAGGCGTAGACACCGTCTTAGGGCCTGAAATGAAGTCTACGGGTGAAGTTATGGGCATAGACAACGACCCAGGATTGGCCTTCCAGAAAGCCCAATTAGGTGCTGGTGTGCGCCTGCCTCAAGAAGGTACGGTTTTTGTCAGTGTGAATGACCGCGACAAAGAAGCACTTATTCCCATTGCACAGAAATTGTCAGATCTTAACTTCAAACTCATTGCCACACGAGGCACAGCGGCCGTCTTACAAAAACAAAATATCCCTTGTGAAATCATTCTCAAAATCCAAGAAGGCCGCCCGAATATACTTGACGCAATTAAAAATGGCGATATTGCCATTATGATCAACACCCCAGCAGGGGAGCAATCACAAACGGCAGATCCAGAGATTCGTAGGGCCGCCATCCAATACGGCTTGCCGTATACAACAACCTTGGCTGGCGCAACAGCTGCAGTTGAAGGCATTGCATCACTCAAAAGGAACAACGTTATCAGCGTTCGGTCGTTGCAAGAATTTCACGCACAATAAAATTAGGATCATTGACGGTTTGTCGTCTCACGGGTATTTTTTTAACCAACCCCGCCCTTATAACCTCTGGCTTTTATCTCTATGTTCTCTTTGCGCCATATTATTCTACTCTTACTTTGTGTTATTGCATTCACATCATGCAAAAATGTGTACTACAACACATTTTACAATGCGAAGCACAGTTATCAAATTGCTGAGCAAACACGCAAAGAATCAGAAACGCCAGGGAGTCGTTTAACGCCCGCAGTTTACAGAGAACTGTACAAGCGCGTCATTGCCAAAGCGTCTGCGGTGCTTGAACTCTACCCCAAAAGCAAATGGGTTGATAATGCATTGCTCCTCATTGGCAAAGCCTTTTATTGGCGTGAAGAACACAGTGATGCGCTTGTTAAATATCAGGAACTGCAAGAGAATTTTCCCAACAGTGAGTTGATACCAGAAGCCATTTATTGGCAAGGTCTTACGCTCTGGGCATTAAACCGCACAGAAGAAGCGCGTTATTCGTTTTCATATATTGACGAACAAACCGAACCAGAGTTGTTTGCCTTGGCCAATTTAGCTTTGGCTGAAATGGAAGCCGAATCGCAAAATTACGAATCGGCCATAGAATCCTATCAAAGCCTCATTACACAACTCGGTAAAAAACACAAACTGCTTTCTCATGCATGGCAAGGCATTGGCAACAGTCATTACAAATTAGGACGTTACGATGAAGCCTTAAAAGCTTACCAAAACGTCCTCAAATCCAAGCCAAAAGCCGACATCAACTTTGAAACACGCGTCCAAATAGGCACAACACTCGAAGAACAAGGAAAGTTAGATGAAGCACTGGCTGCGTATAACAAGATATTAAAGATCAAACGCCTGCGTATTTATGAAGCAGAAACACAACTCAAACAAGCCAATGTGTTTCGCCTCAAAGAACAATATGATACTTCTGAAGACACCTACCAAAATGTGGTAAAGAAATATCCACGTAGTAAATACAGCGCAGAAGCCTATTATCGCATGGGGCTTATCAGCCAACAGGTGCACAAAGACCTTGAAACAGCCAAAGAATATTTCGAAAAGTCGAGCAAAGAAAATCGTCAATCGGATGCGGGGCAAGCAGCACTGCAAAGACGCAAAGATCTGATGTCTTTAGAGCGTTACCGTCTCCAGGCCGATGATGCAAAAGACCCACAAAAAGCCATTGTTCCTCTCCTCAATTTAGCAGAGCTCTATCTCTTCAACCTAGGCGAAATCGACTCTGCCTTAGCAACCTACCAACACGCCCTTACATTGGCAGATACCACACTGTTTGCGCCCAAAGCCCTCTACGCTATTGGCCTAATTTATGGCGATAGTTTAAAAAATGACACCAAAGCGCGCGAAACCTTCCAACAACTCATTGATGAGCACTCCAACACACCCTATGCCAGTGATGCACGCAAACGCCTTCAACTCAATCGCACGGATGATGCATTGGCAGAGGCAAGATTTCTCGAAGCCGAAAACCTCAAGCGCGAAGGCGTGCCTCCTAATGATTACATTCCAATCTTGCAACAAGTAGCTACCGAATACCCAAAAAGCTTGTATGCGCCACAGGCACTTTTTGCTGTTGCCTGGGCCTATGAAAACGATTTAGATCAATTAGACCAGGCCAAAAGCACCTACCAACAGGTCAAAGACCTTTATCCACTCACGCGCTTTGCAGAAATTGCCGACGAAAAACTTTCGGGTGACTTTCTTGAGCTCCCCAAACCAAAAGAAGCACCGCAAGACTCAACACTTAAAACACCGCCAGACTCAATAGCTGAAGCACCGAAAGAATCTCCACAAACACCACCAAAACAAACAGGATTCAAATCTGCCGACGAAGAGACCGCACCAGATCTGATAGATCTCAGTGAAGCAGACGAACCGCCAGAATTGGTGTCATCGAGACCGCCACAATATCCAGAATCAGCAAAAAACATTGGCGACAAACCGGTCACAGTTGTCGTGCGCCTGCTCATTGCAAAAGATGGTCGTGTCAAAAAAGCCGAACCCTTGAGCGGGCCCGACGAATTTTATAGTGCAGCCATTTTATCTGTTGTTAAATATCGCTTTCGTCCTGCACAAAAAGCCGACGAAGCAAAAAGTGTTTGGATAGAACTACCCATTGTATTTCAACCACCTAATTAAATGCAAAACCTTCCTAACCCAACCCGAAACACACATGCTTTTTTTGTCGGGTTGACAAATTTATTTTTAATTTTGCATTTTTAACTTTGAATTGTTTTTCCATGCCTGATATTCCAAACTTCGTCCAAGAATCTGCCACGGTTGTTCAGAACAAACCCGTGTCTCAAGGTGTTTATCTTCTGCGCCTGGAGTCACCACAAATTGCGCAAGCCATTCAACCGGCTCAGTTTGTGCAAATTCTCACGGATCCCGGCCTATCTCCCTTTTTGCGCAGACCTTTTAGTGCCTTACGCGTAGAAGAAAATGCCTTTGACATTATTTATGGCGTCATTGGTCCAGGCACAGAACGTATGCAAGAAGCCAACATTGGCGACACCTTAAACGTCAGCGGGCCACTCGGGCAACCTTTCACGCCACCCAAAAGCAAACGCATCTTAC
>JABIFK010000038.1 GCA_018650745.1 Candidatus Latescibacterota bacterium
AATCAACGTGCCTCACATGGTTTCCGCAGGTAAGAATAATATGCGTCGGGCCTCCCAAGTCTTCGATCGTTTTAAGATCACTCTCAGGCAAACGAAACGGGTCCACAAGAACAACGGCATCCACTGCCCGAATCACATGCATTGCAGCATTCATGCTCATTGGCCCCCCCAGGGGAATGGGACCAACAGCTCGATATATCCCAGGCAAACGTTCGGTTAAGGCTTCGGGTTTCATATGTGTGCCCTTTCTGGAAAAAGATTAACCTTCTAAAAAAATACATCAATCACACGGCACCATATGTCCACAACACAAATCAAGTAATCTCAAAGCAAGCGTGAAACCCCAGATGAATCGGCGAATGAAGAGGCAATGTGGCCACAGGGCCTTTCGCCACATCAAAAGCGTCAAAAATCACAAAAAAGCTTTTGAGATTTTCTGCATCCAACATTTGACAAATAATCGCCCCATCCTTTTCTTCGGGACCACCTACAAAAACGGGTTCTCCACCCAAATAATGATTGGCAGGCGCTTGATAAATATCGTGGGTATCATTCCAGTTGAGATGAACCAATTGATCCAGAAATTTTCTGCCAGGTTTGCGGCTTTGAGAAATACCCAACACCCAAAAGTCGTCACATCTTTGTGTGGTCTTGCGCGGGTCTATTGCCGGAAAGTCACACATCATACGATACGACAGTTCATTTCGGCAGCGAACAGACTGTTTAGCCACATCAACCGTTAAACGCACAGAACGAGCTTCTCGCACATCAGAAAATAAATCGGGTATCACCTGATATTGATCGTAGACGGGCTCCGTCAATTCTATCACATCCAATATCAACGCGTCATTATCTTCGAAGGCTTGGGTCAAGTGAAGACAATAGTTCTCTCCAATTTCAACAGTGGCCACTTCATCACCTGTTTCCCGCGACAACACGAGCAATCGACTGCCTCGCTCAGGCATCCATTCCAAAGCATCCATCAACGTACAGCCCTCGCCCATCAGCTTCCCCATATCCAATATATATGGGCTTAAATAAAAGACCGCATAATTCTTGCTCAACGCAAAATCGTGGATAGAACAAGGTGAATTCAGTGCATGACGTTTGCGATAAATAAAATTGGCCTGGGCGTCAAACCGATACACGTTCAACATGGGTTGCGTAGATGAAAACGCAATCCCAAAATTAAACAACTCACCACTTTCAGAATCAAACTTGGGGTGTGCCGAAAAGGGGCTGATGGCATTGAGGCGTTTGCCAAACGTATACTCGCCTAACGTTTCCAAGGAAACAAGATCGAGTTCATAGGGCAAACCTTGCTCACCAAAGGCGAGCAATTTGCCAGCAAAAGGATATACACTCACATTTACAGGTGAAGCAAGCGCAATCCCTCTAATTAGCGCATCATCATCAAAAGCAGTGCCAAATGTACGATACAGTGCCTGACCCGCCTCAGCCTCATCCACAAACTTTCGGCTCCGAACATAACGATTTGTCAGGTGCACATCTTTTTCGCCAAACTGCAAAGAACAAACCATGCCGTCACCGTCTAACCAGTGCCGGTATTTAAGATCTCCCTGAACAAATCTCGCAGGTCCATTCAGATAATAGTTTCCACGAACATAATCAGGTATCTCCCCTTCTATACCCTCTAACACATAACTGCCTTCACGCACATCCAAAGAAAATACCCGTTCTAAAAAAGGCGCATGTCCATCCATCGGTATCCCCAATCTAAATGCAATCACAAACAGACATAGCGCACGGGAATAATCATCACCCTGCGCTATGTCTCATCCAATTTCGAAAATTTAGGATGCCGGCATATTTTCGGTTTGACCAACTGGTGTGGTTCGAAAAACCTCAAGTGCATCACTATTAAACGACCATTCATAATCTTGGATACCATCAACACAAGCCAGGTAACGTTGTTGTAAGGCATCTAAGTCAAATACCAAGTGCTCCAGATCAATCCCTTGAATAAAACGTCTATTTCTGAGAATGGATTTATCATTCATCAATACAGAGCACATATACGCCACAAAATACTTTGCCAATTCGGTCAAGCCCTCAACCTGATCCGCAAGAACTGTGCGCGCTTCTTCAACAGACAATCCCACTTTGTAAAATGTATCTGCCGCAGTTTGTAAGGGCCCTACTTGCGTAAAATCATGGAAAATCGGCTCTGAAATAACGTGACCGTTCGTTTTTTTCCATTGATAAAACCCACTGATAAATTGCTGCAAATTTTTGTTAATGGGCCCCAGAACTGAAAAGTGTTTAAAAAATGACAGTACGAATCGCCTGTCAGTACACAAATCATTGATAAAGGGGAAAACAAAAAAGCTAAAATAGACAGCGAGTTCCCAGGTATATTTGATCGAAAAAGCCTCTTGATCACCCAAAGCATCATAGCTAATAGCATATGTTGGCAACAACGATTCATAAATGGATCTTACCATCAACTCATAGAAGTTGCACTTGCTTTCCAACTCAGCAACACTCTCTGATTGAATCGCATCAACGATCAATGTATTATGAAACGCTATGAAATCACTGCCCGGGCTATAGAGGGGGTCAGCAAAACGGCCAGCCTCTCCAGACAATGCCCACCGTCCCTTATTGATCGTTTGTTTACAGCCATACGAAAAACTTTTGAAGGAACTGTGGTCAATAACTTTTCGTTTTCGCAAATCACGTTCAAACAAAGGAAATCGCTCACAGATCCAATCGGTCAATTTCTCGGGCG
The DNA here is from genome assembly GCA_018650745.1 of Candidatus Latescibacterota bacterium. Classification (GTDB taxonomy): domain Bacteria; phylum Latescibacterota; class UBA2968; order UBA2968; family UBA2968; genus JABIFK01. The sequence goes on from JABIFK010000038.1 coordinate 2,753, forward strand.
TGGCAACATCATTATGAGAAATAAGTTTCCGATCATAAACCAATCCCAAACTGGTCTTACCCTGTAAAGGAATCACCCAAAACCAAAACCCTTCGCCCATAAAGTGATTGGTGGCCAACCACAAGGGCAAGTGTCCCGTAGATTTTCGATCCGTGTTTAATCGACGCTCCTTAAGCGAACGATCTGTCATTTTTTCTATGTCAACCAATCCGTCCACCCAAAAAAATGCAGCCCCATGATTGACACTGTTTTCTTCTTCCAAATCCATCTCACGCGCCAAAATTTTTCTGCGCCCAGACGTATCTACCACCCAACTTGTCGTCGCCGAAACAGGTTCCCCACCCCACTCAAATGCCACAGAGTGAAGCCCGTCTTCATCCAATTGAACGTCTAAGTTTGATATGGATTTTGTAAATTCAAACTTTTCGTCCATTTGATTTAACCGCAACAATTCACCTTCTATCTTATTGCGATCAAGCTGATAACAAGGAATATTGGAAAAGGGTCGAATATAGGCCTGACTGAAATCTTCAAAACTACGGTTCTCTCGATTGGCGCTGGTCCAATAAAACCGAAGGTTATATTTCATAAAATGATCGCAAAACAAGTGCTCCTCCAAATCGAGCACCTTTCCAAAGTAGTATCCTCCAACTTGTACGAGAGATTCACCAACTTTGTGCTTCCTACCAGGAATCTCATCCCGCCGATCAATCAACAAAATGCGCTTATCCGTTTCCAGCAACAATTGTCTCGACAATGTGAGTCCAGCCAACCCGGCCCCAATAATAATCACATCGTAATCTGCTGTCGTTTGCATAATCTCTACTCTAAAAAATGAATAATGTCACAACATACCAATGTATAGTATGCCGCTACCAAACTACGAACTTTCACCCGAAACAACCCAATCGGGCAAAGCTTCTGCATCTAACCAATCCGGAATTTGTCGCCATGTGCGCAAAGATCCCAGTAATGTTTGATAATGTTGCATCGAGTGTTGTGTCAAAAATCCTTTGTAAAGTGTTTCTTTTCGCATATCCAACATTTCACCAGCCTGCCCACCCGTAACAGAATTCAAGAAGTTTAAGGCAGGAATCGTTGGATCTACATTTTCGGCTTTCAAAGGCATCTCATCCAGAAGATGCTTTATGGGTTTAAAAACGCGCGAAGTCATGCCGAAAGACATCATATCAGCCAGTGAAAAACTCCAGTTCACCGGGTCTATATTAAGGTTCATGATCTTTTCGGGTTGATCAGAAACAAACGTCATAAAGACACGCGTCTCACCCGTTTCCATAACCTTAAAATTGATCGTTTGGAATGCCGCCTCAAATTCGCCTGGACCATATGCAAATGGCCCCCTATGAGGGTTTTTCACAAATGCATATCCAAATCCATACTCTCCCAAAACGCCAGGTTCTGGGTTGTCAACATTGGTGATAAATTCTGGCGTAAGCACCAAGTAACTTTCTTCTTTAAGAGGCATTGAAACATGCGGCAAATCTGGTCCTAAGGGTTTCATGGTTACAGAAAAGTCAAACACACGTAACTTCACCACAACCCAGTCATATGTGGTGCCAATTTCACGTAAATCTAAAATTGCCGACGACCCTTCTTCTGGGAATTTACCAATCTCCCCCGTGTCGCACCTTTTATAATACATTTGCGTGAAACCCATACCTTTTCGTTCCACTTCTTCTTTGGGTTTCATGCTAAAGGGTTTGAGAAATCCAGGGGGATCAGAACCTTCGGGTGCCACGATTTTTTGAGGCAGTCTAAAATCACTGGTCCGCATAAAATAGTGCAGAACAAACTCTTTGACCTGCTCACACATCCAAGCAGCCAACTCTCCAGTGGCTTGTCCTTGTCCCTTGGGCCGGTCGTAAAACACTTCATCTAGCACACCCATCGCAGCAAAAGGCCCCCGATCCAATTGGACTTCGCCAAAAACACCAAAGCTGTTCTCAGAGCGATGCAGCGTATGCACCAAGTCAAAGCGTTCCTCAAAGCTGTTATCGGTATGGGCATTCTGCCACCACGCCTTCAAAGCCTTGCCATCAGACAAAAAACCTTCCAAACTGTCGAGAATAATCCGATCCTCTTCAGTGAGTTCACTATCATGCGCCACTTCAACACCCACTCCCATAGACACCCCCTTTATTGACGAGATGCTAACCGTGCTTTTTGCTATAAGCCGAAAGTTTCTCTTTTATTTTTTGACCTGCAGTACCTGCCTTTTCCATCACTTGTGCCAATTTCATCACCTTTTCCATCGCTTCTGGCGGTGACAATCGGCCCTTCTTGAACATATAACAACCATACAAATACATAGTAATGACTTGATTCAACATCGCACCATCCATCATACCTGGCTTTGGCGCTTCCTCCTCTTGTTCGTCTGCCATAAAACCCTCCAAACAATAAATACGGTTCGTTCCGGTTAAAGAAAAATTAAGGACGTGCTTTCTCTTCGTCCGTAGGTTTCGTATTCACGTTCGAGACAAATCCCCCATTAATCTGAATACTCACATAAGGTGTTTTGCGAGCCGTCGAAATTTGTGCAGACACCATCTGAACACTTTCTTCTCCGGCTTTTTCCCACGTGCCATATCCAGCAAAACTCACGGTATCATAATTGCCATCTTTCAATTTCGATTCACGCGAGTTCGAAAAATCTACCCACGTCAGTGTTTTCAATTTGAAACAACCATCTTGACTGTGGTTGGTGTATTCAAATATACTTTCATTGTTTTCAGAATCAGCCGGTATCTCGTACCGATATGAAAAACTTTCACCAGTGGAAGCGAGAACCTCTTGCACCTCACCTTTTTTGACAAAATCATCGGGAGACTCACCATGTGTGGCTTGAAGCCACATAAAAGGATCAAGCCTTGAATCACTAAGTACTTTAAACCCTGACCCCATATTCGGTGCAGGAAAATAAAACCCTCCAGGGTACACGACTCTGACTTCACCATCAAAGCGAAATACAGTCTGTCCTTGTGGCCCCTTTTCAAAACAGGCAGGACCTCGAAAATAGAATGATGATTTTGGGGTTCGAGGTTCCACCCGAATCAGAGCAAAAAATAAATTCTGGCTAATTAACCCGCGCTGTAAAATTTCATTGATGACCTTACCCGTTTTCAAATCGACCATGCCTACAGACAAATCAAAAGGATCATCAATGGAGAACACGTTATTTAAAAAATAGGTCTGTTGAGGAAAACGTAGAAATTCATTGTGACCGTGGGGCCCAGGCAACAAAGGCATATTTGCTTCAGACCCGGGCAACTGTTCACTCAACGGGTTATCTTTGAGCGCGTTGCCTAAAAAACCACCCGGATTGAGCGTTGTTACTGCAATGGGTACCGAATTGCCACACCGTTGGCCAAATTGTACTACAATACGCCCAACCAAGTGAGAGCGTCCTTTGCCAGTCCCCCCCAACTCAGGCAAGTCGAGCGTAAACAGATCACCAAAGCTTGTATTGTGCGTGTACAGTGTATATTCCTGCAATGTATTTTCAGGAAAGTCCGGTAGCAGTTCTTCGTCTTCAAGCGTTTCTGGTGC
>JABIFK010000037.1 GCA_018650745.1 Candidatus Latescibacterota bacterium
AACACATTCAACTTGCTCTCAGAAAACACCAATATTGGCCTACAAGGCGCGCACACGGGTGATTTGGCTTGGGGTGATTATGACAACGATGGCGACCTTGATCTCGCGCTCACAGGTGGAGACGATGCAGGCAATCGATTCACCCATCTCTATCGCAACCGTCTCGAAACCAAAGATTTTGCACTCAACATTGCAAACGTTTCAAATCTTCCTCAAGTCACCAGCAGTTCTGTTGCATGGGGCGATTATGACAACGATGGCGATCTTGACCTCGCACTCATGGGCAATGCTTCTGGCACACGAACAGCAGGCATCTTTAGAAATGACAACGGCACATTGACCCAAGACACCAACCAAACGCTCACCCCAACCGACAATGGCAAACTAACTTGGGGCGATCTTGACAACGACGGTGATCTCGACTTGGCCACAATGGGTCAAATTAACGATGCCAACGAAGCCGCATTTTCACTTTACACCAACACAAACGGCAACCTGACATTCGATACCCGATCCACCGTAACAGGCTTGCTTGCAAGCAGTATGGCGTTGGGTGATTACGACAACGACGGTGATCTCGACCTGGCCACAACAGGGTTTAATATTGCATCTGGTTTGTTTACCAACCTGTACAGCAATGACAACACCGGTCTCTTTACCCAAACCAATATAACGGGCCTTACGCCTGCTGCTGCCAGTGATCTTAGTTGGGGCGATTATGACAACGATGGCGACCTCGATTTGGCTTTTGTTGGTCAATCGGCCACAGGCTTGTTACTCCAAGTACTTCGTTATCAAGACAATACCTTTACAAACGTTCCCGTTGACATTCTACCAGGCATGGATTTCGCCTCTGTGTTATGGGGCGATTACGACAGCGATGGCGACCTCGACTTGTTCAGCGCCGGACGCACAACCACCGATGGCACAACATTTCCACCCATCACGCGTGTCAATGATAACCTCGAAGCCCGGTTTAATCCCAATCGCATTCCCGAAACCATCACCACGCTTACAGCAACCACCCAAGATGATGCCGTAATCCTTTCGTGGTCTGCAAGCAACGACCTCAATGGCACCCCCACAAACGCACTTACCTACCAACTGCGTCTGGGCACCTCTTCGGGCGGTCACGAAATCTTATCGGGCGCCCATGCCCCTTTAATGGGTTTGATTCAAAACACCACTCATCAACTCAACAATCTCGAGAGTGGTCAATACTTTTGGAGCGTACGAACCATTGATCACGGCCTTGCAACCGGTAATTGGGCAGAAGAAGTAAATTTCATTGTCGATACCGTCCGCCCCATCATTGCCGAATCCATTCAAATTCGCCCGCGTGCGTTACGCGAAGGACGCCGTGCAACCGTTCTCATTCAATTTGACGATGCACCAGCAGGCATGGACAACACCTTATCCCCCCAAGTCACCTTACAGTTACCCGGTATAGAAAACCCACTTGTCGTTACACAAATCAGTTATACAGGTAACACTTGGTTGGGTGAACTCGACGTCACCGAACCCACGCCGGGTGGTACCATCATTGTCAATGTCCAAGGCGCACGTGATCTCAAAGGCAATGAGATGCTACCCGTAAGCGAAGTACAACCCGCACTTATATCCTCTGCCAATGGCGGCATCATCACCAGCCTTGATGGCCTTGTCAGTGTTATTTTTTCGCCCAACATCTTACCCGCTCTGTCAGAAAACCCCGATGTCGAAATTACAGCAATAACACCGAGCACATCACCCGCAAACACCACACCCATCGGAACAGCCTACACCATCTCTTCAACACCTAACTTTGCCCTGACCAAAGCCGCCACACTCAGTTGGCAGCTTGAAAGCAACACCACCGATCTTTCACGCTTAGCCGTCTATTATCTCAACGGCTCAACCTGGACCCGAATTGGTGGCACCACAGAACCTAATTCATCACTCTTGCAAGCACCTATCGATCAGTTTGGCACCTATGGCCTTTTCGAAGAATCATCCACTGCTACTGGCTCTCCTGGCATTACCAACATCGACTTTTCGAACCGCGCATTTACACCTTCAAACGCACTTTCAACAGGCGGCTCCCTCATTGGTAGCACAGATCTCTCTTTCGACCTCGGCACATCCGCCACTGTTCGCATCGAAATTTACAGCCGCACTGGCCGTCTCGAACGCATTCTCGAACCCGGGCGCACACTCGGCGCAGGCCGCCAAATCATCACCTGGGACGGTTTAGACCACAAAGGCAACATTGTCAAAAGTGGTCTCTACATCGTTCTCATCGAAGCCGACGGCCTAAAAGCCCGCAAAACCGTCGCCGTCGTCAACAACTAAAACCACCTACCCCCGGCCCCTTCCTAAAGGAAGGGGAGACAAGCAAAACTTGAATCCCACCCACGGTGGAGTGGGCCTTTGTGCAGTTGGTGTGGATGTGTTGGGTGTGTGCGGAAGGGGCGTGTGGCACACGCGGAAGGGTGGGAACTGCACGGGCAGGTAAGAGTGGTCTAAGCTCGTAAAAACACTGAACACGATTAAATGCTCCCCGCAGGGGCGGCTTTTTTGCCTACTTTTTTAGCCGTTTAAAAAAGTAGGTCGTCGAAGACATTAACAAGCAAAATCGTCTTTTAATACTCCAACGTCGAAACAACAGGCGACCCTGATCATGAAACAATTTTTAACATTTATATCCATCTTCATCCTATCCACAACCACACATGCCCAACTCAGTTTCACCGACGTCACCGCAAGCACAAACGTGGGCAACTCAGACACCCAACAACGCTTGGCCACCCAAGCCACTTGGGGTGATTACGATGGGGATAACGATCTGGATCTCTACATCACCAACTGGGGCAGTGGTGTCGGCCCAACAGTTGCAGTCAATCGCCTTTATGAAAACAACAACGGATCTTTCTCAGATGTGGCCAACAGCGCCGGTGTCAGCGATGGTGCATTCCGCAACAGTGTAGATGCCCACTGGATCGATTTTGACAACGATGGCGACCTCGATCTCTATGTGGTCGAATTTGATTCCCAAGACCAGCTCTATCAAAACAACGGCAACGGCAGTTTTTCCAATGTCACAGGTCGCTCAGGCATCAATGTCATTTCCCAAGGCGACGAACAAGCAGCCACGTGGGGAGATTATAACAAAGACGGCAACATCGACCTCTACATTTGCAAAGTGCGTTTTCGAAATGCCCTCTATCACAACAACGGTGATGGCACATTCTCCGAAGTCGGAGAAACCGCTGGTGTCGATGACATCCGCGATACCCAAGATGCCACATGGGGAGATTATGACAACGATGGCAACTTAGATCTCTACGTCGTCAATCGCGAGCAAAACAATGCCCTCTTCAAAAACTCAGGTACTGGCTTTTTCGAAGAAATCGCGTGTGCCCTCTCCATAGACAACACCGATATTGGCAAAAGTGCGTCTTGGATAGACGTTGATACAGACGGCGATCTCGACCTCTTCATTGCCAATGTGGGCGCCAACGCGCTTTACCAGAACAATGGCGCCAACCAATTCACAAACATTGCTACAAACGATATGAAATCCATCTCCGGTGCTTGGGTCAGTTGGGCCGGTGCCTGGGGAGATTTTGATCGTGACGGTGACCTCGATCTCTTTGTTGCCAATGGCGCCGATTCACGTGCAGGACAAGTCAGTCCACTGCTTCAAAATGACGGATCAGGTACATTCACCAATGCCACCCCAGGTTCGGGTCTCAGCACCAGTCCTACCAGTGCCATTTCAACCGTTGCTGCCGATTATGACAGCGATGGTGACTTAGATATTTATGTCATCAACAGCCGACTGCTTTCTTTCGACGCCAATCAACTTTATCGTAACAACATTGTACCCTAATTTTGGATCTTGCGAATGACTTTCTTTAAATACCTTTCAAAAATTGCCATCACGGTGCTCTTGGTTTTTTCATCTGCCCAAGCCGACGAACGCCCTCCCGCTGCCACCACTGCGCGCACCATTGCCTTGGGTGGAAGTGTCACGGCCTTAGGAGACGATGCATCCACATCGTTTTGGAACCCATCGGGTGTTGCTCGTTTACAACGCACCGAAATTGCCTGGTCTTATGCCGATCGTTTTGGCATTGGCCTCAAAGCCAATTACGGCAGCTTTGTCTTTCCTATTTTTGAAAACCAAGCGCTTGGAATCGATTTCTTGCGCGAAAGCTTTGATGACAGCGAGTTGGGCGATGCTTTCCAAATCTTTAACACAACCTACGGCATCCGACTCCATCCCACACTCTCACTCGGTTTAAGTGGAAAGCTTGTCACACACACGATTGACCTCAACGGTGCCAGCTTGCGCAATGCCAAAGGATTTGGTTTTGATCTGGGCCTGCTCTACACACCCAAATTCAAACCGTTTGACAAATTGCGCTTGGGGCTTACCCTACAAGATGTGAATGGCACCAGCGTCAGAGATGACATCTCGCAACGCGAAGAAAAAATCTTTGAACAACAATTGCGTTTCGGCGCTGCATTTCAGGCACATCGAAATGTTTTATTGACACTCGATGTTGATGATCGGCTCTACACGGGTGTAGAATATCAACCGTCTTCTGTCATCGCATTGCGTAGTGGACTCAATTATGACCTCTCTGCGCCCGCAGGCGCAGACAACACAATGGCCTTTGCCCTCGGTATGGGGCTAAAATGGAAAAATATCAAACTCGACTACGCTTTCGAAAACCATCCCGCTTTGGCTGCCACACACCATCTTTCAATGGCCTTATCCTACAACCCATCTCTGGTCACCATCAAAGACGCACTGGTCAGACAAGCACCTATTTTCAAATCCCTTTATAAAACATATGAAGCCACAGACTTTATCGACGTGGTCATCAAAAACAGCTCGTCAGAGGAACTTCCCGTAACAGTGAGCATCGATATTCCCACACTCACCAAAACACCCCACGAGCAATCTATTATATTGCCACCCAACAGTACTGATCGATATGGGTTTAAACTCACCTTTCCCCAAGACATTTTATCAACCCAATCGGCCTATTATGACAACTTGGTGCAACCTACGATCCAAGTCACCTATCCTCAAGGCCGCAGCAACAAAACCACATCCAAACGCATCAACAGTGTTTACGTGCTTGGCAAAGGCAAACTCAGTTGGTCCAATTCCCGTCGCATCGCTGCTTTTGTAACGCCCCAAAGTAAAACCGTTGATAATTTTGCCCGCACAACAGTGTCTCAATATTCCGACTTGTTACACCGCAAATTCCCACAAAACAACATGGGCAAAGCCGCGCTCTTGTTTGACGCACTCAGCACATACGGTCTGCGATACCAACAAGATCAAACCACGCCTTTCTTGCAAATCTTTGAAGACGATTCCGTATTTGATACCGTGCAATACCCTTATGAATTTTTACAATCCAAAGTTGGCGACTGTGACGATTGTGCAGCAATTTTCTGTTCCATGCTCGAAAACCTCAACATTCCCACGGCTGCCCTCGATGTGAATGACCCCCAATACGGTCACATTTATATGATGTTTGACAGTGGCATCGACATTTCCGATGCGGGTGATTTTTTTACCAATGAAAAAGAATACGTCATCTGGGAAGGTGGTATTTGGATACCCGTTGAAACCACACTGTTTGGGCAATCCTTTTCAGATGCCTGGCGCAACGGTGCCAAAGAATATTACCTCCGAAAAGAACGCGGATTCATCAACGAAATTCGCATTTCCGATGCACAGCAAACCTTTCAACCCGGCGTTATTCCCGATGCCGACATTGCCTTGCCAACACAAGCCAAAATTGACGAACTCTTTAAACGCGACTTAGCATTCTTTGACAACCGACTCGACCAAATTGCAATGGCTTCGGGTGTTTCCCTCGATTCTGCTGAAGGGTTATACGATGCGGGCGCAACCTTTTTGCGATTAAACCAACACGATCGCGCTTTAGAAATGTTTGACCAAGCCATTGCAATGGATGCCACAATGGCCGATGCACAAAATGCCAAAGGTGTTGTACTGGTCAAACAACGCAAATACGCCGAAGCCCTTCAACTGTTTAACACCGCATTGTCACTCAACCCCAACGACGCAGGATATCGCATCAACGTTGCCATTGCATATCATTTGCAAGGCAACAAAGACGGTGCAACAAAAGCCTATCAAGAAGCCGTTTCTGCCGATAAAAATTTTGCAGGAGTACTCGATTTCTTGGGCCGTGCCTCCGATGCGGTTCGCGCTGCCGCACCAGCAATCGATCCCATTCAAATGGCAGCCGCACAAAAAGCCTATGACGATGGCGCTGCTTTCCTGCGTTTAAAACGTTTCGACCGTGCAAAAGAGACCCTTGACCGAGCCTTGGCACTTAACCCTCAAAATGCCGAGGCACTCAATGCCAAAGGCGTGATCGAAACCAAACAAAGAAATTACCAAGAAGCACTCAATTTCTACAATCAGGCCATCACCTTAGACAGCAGCAATGCAGGCTTTTATGTCAACCGAGCAATTGTCTATCACCTGTTGGGGCGCAAAGATGACGCCCTGCGTGAATATGCTCAAGCCGTTCGTTTAGATGGTGACTATCGCGGACAACTCGACGTTATTGGCAAACTGCCCGATATCGGTACTGCGCCTGTTGTCTCTTCCTCTGCCAATTCAATTCAAATGTTGACCTCCAACAAAGCCTATGACGATGGCGCTGCTTTCTTGCGTCTTAAAGCATTAGACAAGGCCACAGACGCCTTTGATCGGGCATTGTCCTTCAATGCACAAAATGCAGATGCACTCAATGGCAAGAGCGTAATTGCCATCCAACAGCGCAACTATCAAGCCGCTTTAGATCTCATTGACAAAGCCATTGCAGTCGATCCCAACAATGCAGGCTTTTATATGAACAAAGCCATCGCATTCCATTTATTAGGTCGCAAAGACGAAGCAAAAAATGCCTATCAAAAGGCCATTGACCACGACAACAGTTTCAAAGGGCAATTAGACGATTATTTAACACCTGACGCCAGTCAAAAACCTGCAATGCCCGCATCAGGGGGCCCACTTACCGTAAGCCCGCTTCAACAAATGGCTTCCGAGAGCATCTATAAAGAAGGGGCTGCACATCTACGCCTCAAACGTTTTGATCGTGCAACTGACGCCTTTGATCGTGCGTTGTATCAAAATCCAAAGAATGGAGACGCGCTCAATGGCAAGGGTGTGATCGAAACCAATCAAAGAAATTACCAAGCGGCTATTGACCTCTTTGATCAAGCCCTTCAATTTGATCCTGACAATGCCGGGTTCCATATCAATAAAGCCATTGCCTACCATCTTTTAGGCAAAAAAGCAGAGGCCATCAAAACCTATCAAAAAGCTATTGAACTCGATCCAAATTATGAAGGATACCTTGAAGTGCTTGAAAAATAAGCATTAAGCACCTAATCTAACAAAGCAGCTTGACCCTTAGGTTGTGATTGTGTACATTTTTCAAAAGCCTGTTTTCGCATTTTTAAGCCTTTTTGATTGAAAAGTTCATATTCGGTGACCCAAATCACCTTAAAAAAGACACGAACGTGTTTTGAATCACGTATTTTCCCTTTCAACTGCCGTATATTTAAACATAACCTTGAAGAACAGGTCCCAATCGTTTAAAAGAAAAACAGAGGTCGGAAGCTCCGACATCTCCCCATAAACAAGGAGGAACAGTATGAAATTTCGTATTTTTGCCCTTTTATGTGCCGCCATTGTCGGCTTCACGGCAACCAACGCACCCGCAGCAGAAGAAAAAAAGAAGGAAGAAGTCAAAGCCGCACCTGCCTTCTTAAACCGTTGGAAAAAGATACAAACCACAACCAAGAAACGCGCTTATGAAACACAGCAAACCCGCACCGTAGCCGGTGTTCGAGGCGCAGAAGCCGAAGATGCCATTCTCGATCAGCTTTATTACAAAGGTGGGGTGCGTTATCCCAGCCGTGTAGATCTCAAAAATGCCATCACGCAACTCCAAGATGCTATTAACGCCGACCCAAAAGCCGATTCTGTTCCAGAGCAAAAGTTCTTTATTGCACAATGTCACGCTCAGTTGGGTGAAAACACCCAAGCCAAGAGTGTTTACGAAGATCTGGTCAAAAGCCATGTGGGTACAGATTTTGGCAAATTGGCACAAGAAGAGCTCGATAAAATGAAATAGGTATTATTTGCAGTCAAAATAGAAAAGCGGTTGATGAAATTTTAAATTTCATCAACCGCTTTTTTTTGCTCTCCATTTGCCGTCTCACCTGCTCTCTAACCTGTTGCATTTTCCTCTATTTTTTCGCATCTTATGAAATCTTATGTTGTTAAATGACGTGATGTTCTTTTTACCTTTCATCTTCCCACCTCCACCTTTGGCGAGGGTTTGTTTATGGACGAAAACACAGAAAATAAGAATAATACACCCAAAAATGCAGCTACACTGCTTTCTATTGGTGTGATTGTCAGCTTGGTCTTAGGCGTCTTGTCCTTTACACATCTTTATGAAGATCAAGAATCCAGCATTTACGACTGGCGCTTTCGTATGCGCAACGATCTGTTTGGCGAACCCTACCAAAACCCCAAAGTGTCAACCCTCGATATTGACGACCTTGCCCTTCAAACATATGGATGGCCTCTTACGCGCGACTGGCATGCCCGCATGATTGAAACGATTCATCAATACGGTGCGCGAATGATTGGGTTTGATATTTTCTTTTATGAACCCAGCAGCCAACTCCTTTCTGTTGAAGAAATTGCCGCGCTTGAACAAAACACCCTGACCAAAGACGAAGTACTGGGTCTCATTACCGACTACGATCACGAGCTGCTGATAGCCTCTCAAAAATCCAACATCGTTTTTCATGCCCAAACATTTGAAACGGTGAGCGACACTATTTCCGATGCCATTGCGTTTTCCAAAAACAACATTCGTGAACTTTCAGAAATGGAACAAGGTGCTTTACAGCTTTTATCTTCTTATTCTGTACCTGTGCCTTCTCAAGATGTTGCCGAAAACCTTTACCAAGCCATTGATATGGAAGTGCCTCTACCTGAGTTTATCAAATCATCTCGGGGGGTAGGATTTGCTTTGCCCAAACCCGACCACGATGGCATTGTACGTCGCTATCGATTGGGCCTTGTCTACAATGGCCGTATCTATTTTGCATTGGGCCTCATTATGGCTTGTGACTACCTCAATGTGCCCCTCGAATCTGTTGAATTCATTCCTGGCCAACACGTTGTTTTGCCCAATGCCACATTCCCAGATGGTTCTTCTAATACCGTACGCATTCCCATTTCTGGCGCGTGTGAAATGCTGGTCAATTGGGCCGGGCCCTATCACAGCACATTTCAACATATGCCCTTTAATTTGATCTTAGACTTTGCTGAGTTAAATCCTTCAAACAAAGCGCTCAAAGTGGCCAAACGGGTGGCATCAATCGCCCCCGAAGCCTTAGAAGACCCAGCTCTTTTTCTCACCAAAATGCGTGCCGAAGGGGCACCCGATTTGCCAGACGAAGCCCTTATGGACATCGCCGCCCAAATCTCTCTTAGTTTGATGATGGAAGGTTTTCTCAAAGAAAGCCCCGATCAAAGCATAGAAACATTCGTGCAATCACTTGGTGTTCCCGTTGAAGAAGTCCCAGCTTATGCCGAAGCCTGGCAGTCTTCCTTCTCAGAAATGGCACTCAATCTACGCATTGTTGACGTATTAAACGAAAACCCCGAATTGCCCATTAAGCAAGTCGGCGAAAAACTGGGCATCACGCGCCTCGAAGACATTAAATATGGTGTGGGTATTATCCGAGACTTGTTGCGCACTGGGGGTGTAAAACCTGAACACCATCCCCTATATTTTGAGGAGTTAATCACCAGTGCAGGTTTGCAGGGCAGCCATGAATCAGATCGTATTATTACAGAAGAAGACTTTAAAGATACAGTGTTTTTATATGGCCTTACAGCCACAGGCACACACGATTTGAATCCCACACCTTTTGGGCCACGCGAAGCAATGTTGGGTGCGCACGCCAACGTCTTTAATACCATTGTGACCGAAAACTTTCTCACGCGCATTCCCAAATGGGCCAATGTCTTGATTATGGTTGCGTTTGGTTTGCTCATTGGTTTTCTCGTTCCCCGCTTCAATGCCATGTCGGGTGCCGCAATCATCATCGCACTGCTTGTCATTTATATGGCCATCGCATTTATGGTCTTTGTGAAAGCAGGTGTTTGGATCGATGCATTAGGCCCTATTGGCACACTTGTTCTTGGATATTTGAGCATTACACTTTATAGCTACGTGCAAAAGGAAAAAGAAAAAGAATTCGTTCAAGGTGCATTTGGCCACTTTCTCGATCCTCGTGTTATTTCAAATATTGTCGAAAATCCCCAACTCCTCAACCAATTGGGCGGTGATGCGCGTGTGATGACAGCCTTCTTCTCCGACGTCGCAAGTTTCTCTGCCATCTCTGAAAACCTCACACCTGTAGAATTGGTTGAGACGATCAACGAATATCTTACTGAAATGTGTGAAGTTATAGAAGAACACAATGGCACCATCGACAAATTTGAAGGCGATGCCATTGTGGCCTTTTGGGGCGCTCCCATTGTTCAGGAAGATCATGCCGAAAATTCTGTTCTGGCAGCCATCGATATGCAAGCGCGTATGGATGATTTGCGTAAGAAATGGGAAGATGAAGGTACAATGCTCGAATTACGTGAAAAATGGGAGGCCGACGGCCGGGGTACATTTTTCAGTGTGCGTATGGGCATAAACACAGGAGAAATGGTGGTCGGTAACATGGGTTCTAAAACCCGTGTTGATTACACGATGTTGGGCGATGCTGTAAACTTAGCGGCGCGCCTAGAAGGCGCCGGAAAACCCTATGGCGTAACCACAATGATTTCAGAATCGACCTATCTGATCACACGTGCACTCATCGAAGCCCGAGAACTCGACAGCATCCGCGTGGTCGGCAAAGAAGAACCCGTTCGCGTTTATGAAGTCCTTGGCAAAAAAGGCGAAGTAGACGCCCACAAACTCCAAGTTGTCGATTTGTTTACCGAAGGTGTCAACAAATACCGTGAACGCCACTGGGATGAGGCCATCAGCCTTTTTGAACAAGGGCTCGAACTGGACCCCAATGAAGGCCCGTGTGCTGTTTATATCGATCGGTGCAAAGATTTTATTGACAACCCACCTCCAGAAGACTGGGACGCTGTTCATAATCTCGACTCAAAATAGTTCTAATTGTGTGGAACCCGCGCAACAAATTCTAAACGAAAAAAGAGCGACAGATCAAATGATCTATCGCTCTTTTTAATTTGGCAAATCCACGTATATCTCGCCTTTGTTTTCTTACGTCTTGCTTTTTACCAGCTTTTACTCTTCGATCATCGCCAATTTTTTATCATAATCAGCGCGATCTTTTAAGAGTTGTACGGCTTCTTTAAATTGTTTATCGCCCTTCAGAGAAGCCAACATCTCTGCTTTGGTCCCCCAAACCCGACGCGCCAAAATGCGCTCAATCTCGAGCCGAATGGAAGCCTCCGCAGCCTTATAATCTGCTTGCCGTTCTTTTTCTCCCAAATTTGCCAACTGTTCCAGCGCTTTTTCATCGTCAGCAGAAAAAACGTCTTTTTCTTTTAACGCTTCTCTCAACTCTCGCAATTGAATCTCTGTTCTGGCTTTATAATCAAATCCATTGGCGTTTGTCAAGTCTGCCACATAAGTCCAAAACTGATTCACCAAATCTGCAGGCAGTTTATAATCTTCATATCGTTTTGGAAAAGTGCGATTTGCTGCATAGTTCACTGCAAAATCAAAAAACAAACTCTTTTGATACAACTCTACCCAAACGCGCGAACGACGGTCTACCTCTACAACTACATCAGGTTTGATACCCCCACCACCATACACTTTGCGTTTGCGAATTCGTGTGTGAAAAACTTCATCAGGGTCATTGTTTTCAGGCCCCGAGCTTTTTTTACGCATCCCCAAACCCAACAGACGATCCATCCGAACATCCAGAGCTTCCTCAGCTTGAGCAGGACTCATCTCAAAACGTTCGCCCAATTCTGTAATGGCTTCTTCACGACGTTCTGTGCCTGCAATAATTCCCAATAATTCATAAACAGAAACCCGCATCGAATCTGCCAAAGTCAATTCAATTGGCCCACCCCGATAATTACGCCGTGACGCATTGTGAATGCTGCGTCCACTGGGTGTATAATACGCTGCTGTCGTTAACTTAAGCGCTTGGTCGGCGCCCAGCTGACGCACAGTCTGTACCGAACCCTTGCCAAATGTTTGGGTTCCCATAATCAAACCCCGATCCCAATCCTGAATTGCCCCAGCCACAATTTCTGATGCACTGGCGCTGTGTCCATTGACCAATACCACCAATGGAATATCCTTTGGTACGACGGCAGCGGTCTTGGTTTCTTCACTTCGGCTTTGCTCGGGACGGCGCCCTTTTGTGGTTACCACCACATGTCCAGGACCTAAAAATTTATCCACCACATCCACTGCCGAATTGAGCAAACCACCTGGATTGCCACGCAGATCTAAAATCAACCCCTTGGGTTTCCTAGCCAATTCGGCTTTCAAAGCGCGTTCCAACTCACTACTTGTTCGTTCGGTAAATCTACCGCTGTTCAGTTCCGACATAGAGATGTATCCAATTTCAGGATCAATCTCGCCCGGTACCATCACACTTGGGATACCAATGCGAGCACGGATAATGGGCTGATCAAACCATTCAGCCTTACCGGGTCGTTCAATCGTAATGGTAACACCTTCTCCAGGCCGACCTCTTAAAACTTCAACAACCTTGCTCAAATCCTTGGCGTGTGTTGAATCTCCTTCCACCATCACAATACGATCTCCAACTTGCAACCCAGACGTATCCGCTGGCGTGCCTTCAATCACACTCATAACCACAGGGGGTTTGTTGTCTTGACGACGTTTGGTAATGGTAATTCCCAAGCCACCAAAATTACCCCGTGTATCAATTTGCAACTGCTCCAAAGCTTTGCGATCAAAAAAGCTGGTATACGGGTCCAGATCTCTCAACATGCCTGAAATAGCAGATTTGCTTAAATCTTCTGGTTTTAATTCCTTCACATAGTCATTGTACAAGAGATTATATGCGCCCACCATATCATCAACGCCATGTTCAATGTTTGTATACGAATCTTCTCCAGTAACCAAACGAGAGTCCAAGGCCAAATAGACGCCCAAGATACCCACCAAAGTAATGCCAACTGAAAACCTTCTTCTCCATCCAGACCGATTCATAATACCTCCGATAATTTACGCCGACTTTTGATCTCAAATAAATTCTAGATGCGTCGTTTTATTGAACGTTTCCCATCTTAGTAGGTTCCTTAAGCCAAACGCGCTTCAACCCCGTTTCGAATTTCTTCAAAAATATCGTCTATCGTTCGAGTTCCATCTACTTTCAAAAATCTATTTGGCGACGCTAAGCTCAAATGCCCATACCCTTCTCGGACGCTTTCAAACAGAGCATCATCTTCCGATTCCATTCTGTCAGCCCCCCCAGGTGCCAACCGACCACGAGAGGTTGCCAAATCCACGTCAACCCAAACTGTCAAATCAGGCAACAAGCCTCCTGTTGCAATCTGCTGAATCTTTTCCAACTGATCCAAATCCAACCCACGACCATATCCCTGATATGCCAATGTCGAGTCTACATATCGATCTGTAACAACAATTTTGCCTTCTTCTAACGCAGGTTGGATAATTTCTGCTACGTGCTGTGCACGATCCGCAGCAAAGAGGAAGATTTCCGCCGTAGGATCAACCCCACTTTGTGAATTTTGAGGTTTCCAATTTAAGGCCAAATGCCGAAGCTCCTGACCCAACTCCGTACCCCCAGGTTCGTGTGTAAATACAACTTCGCGGCCTGCTTCTTGCAAATACCTTACAAGGCGCGCTGCCTGGGTCGACTTACCACTTTTGTCTATGCCTTCAAATGAAATAAAGAATCCAGCCACGCATTCACCTTTTACTTTGACGTATTTGCCCCAAACAACGTTTCAAGCTGTGTTCTTTCGTGATCTAAATGGAAAAACCCGGGTAGTTGCCCGGGTTTAGATTCTCATCACCTTTTGAATAACCTAAGGTTTATCTTGTTTTCTAAAATGAAACATACGTCCCATTGCCGTGAAGTTCGCCAAAATAGCAATCACCCATACAGCAATGCTCAATCCGACAGATCCAACCAATGCCCCCACGCCAATGGCAATCACCCGTTCAGGGCGTTGCATAAAACCGACGCGGCATTCTCCACCCAATCCTTCAATACGCGCACGCACATAGCTAACCATTAAAGACCCTGCCAATGCAAAAAAGACCGCAGAACTCGTCCACAAATCATCGGCGCGTATATAACTGACGGCAATGCCAAACCAAACCACAATTTCGGAATATCTGTCTACAGTTGAATCTAGCAAAGCACCAAATCGTGTTGCGGTTTTACCCTGACGGGCAACCTGGCCATCTAACAAATCAAAAATACCAGCCAAAAGCACAGTGATGCCGGCCCATTGATAATACCCCAAACCAAACAAAGCGGCGGCACCAATGTTAATCACAAAACCGATCAACGTAAGCCAATCAGGTGCAAACCGCTTCTCAACCAGATATTGTGTAGAGGGTTCCAGGATTTCGGCAACGTCGTCTTTTATTTTCTCAATCACGACACGAATCCCCGGCAAAAAAGAGTCTTATTTCATTGGAATTACTAAGATTTACATCAGTTGTTAATATAGAACAAATAAAACAGGCGAGCAAGCGAAATCTCCTTCTTTGGCACCCAACCAAACAACATAATACTTACGTAAACAATTTTTAATTGGGTTAAAATACACAAACAAAAATGTCTCTCCACATTCACAAGACAACCCAAACGGGTGTGAGAAGTGGACCGAACGCAGCACGTTTTCAGGCGGAGTCCCATAGAAAACCGACAGTCGATTCGTACAAAGCCAGAACTTAGCACCGGACTGCAACAAATCATCCAACTTTTCTGCGCAAATTGTATTACGCACACAAAATGTGGATAACTTTTGAAAGGTGTGAATAACTTTCTTTTTTTCAGACTAAATAATTGCCAAATAGACATTTATTTATTTCCACATCCACTTGAAAAGTTATTCACATTTCCACATTTAATAAGCAAAAAGCGGTCAGGCACTAGATGCCTGACCGCTTAAAGTATTGATTTTAATACAATAACTCCAATGCCTACCTAAAGACATCAATCCGTTTAATGACCATATCTTTTGCTGGACGATCCTTAATGCTTGGATTGATTGCTGTTGTTGCAATTTTATCCACCACTTCTTGACCTTTGGTCACTTCACCAAATACGGTATACTCCCGATCCAGAAACGTGGATTGACCATGAATGATGAAAAATTGGCTACCCGCACCAAAATTCTTGTCGCCCACCCGTGCCATCGACAGAATACCCGGTTTGTGGGTTGTATTGTTAAATTCATGTGGAATATTCACCAGAGGTCCACCACCGCCATCATCTCCCGGATTGTTGTCTTTAGAGTTGGGGTCCCCACCTTGAATCATAAAACCCGGTATCACCCGATGAAACTTTGTTCCATTATAAAACCCACCCTCGGCGTGCGTAATAAAATTCAAACAATGGATCGGTGCATTTTCAGGGTGAAATTTCACCTCAATATC
Organism: Candidatus Latescibacterota bacterium; assembly: GCA_018650745.1. Taxonomy (GTDB): domain Bacteria; phylum Latescibacterota; class UBA2968; order UBA2968; family UBA2968; genus JABIFK01. The sequence continues at coordinate 15,735 of JABIFK010000037.1, forward strand.
GCCCATTGTGGTAACAATTCGTGCCTTTACATTTTTCATCTGGTCGACCAAAAAGCCCAACCGTTGGTCTAAAACCTCGGCACGCTGTAATTTGAGCGCTTGGCTCTCAATCGATTTTTTTAACGATTGCGTCTCATTTTCCAGCTTTTTATTCTCTTCTTTGAGTGTATCTAACTCTCCTTGATTACATCCCACAACAAACACACACAACAGAGTGACAACAAACCGCTTCATTTCACTTCCTCCTAAAAAGATTTTCGTGCCATTTGGAACCAAATTTAAATCAGATGCGTCGAATAGGCAACAGGCAGATGTTGCGTTCTTCTCAAATGTATGCGCATTGCTTATCTTTTGCTCTCCATTTTTTTACATTAACAGGGTTGCCACCAGAGCACCACATGTTTACCTTTTGTATAGGGCCTGGCTTTACGTAACGCAAAACCCTATCCCTACTCAACGGGTATCGGCTCGTT
>JABIFK010000036.1 GCA_018650745.1 Candidatus Latescibacterota bacterium
AGACGAAACCTTTCAACATGGTTTTGGGGGTAGGATGGGATTCGCTGATTCGCTGATTCGCTGATTCGCTGATTCGTTATTTCGCAGTTTTGCCCTGAACCTATCCATCATTAATGTGTATTTAAAAACGAGACCTCATCATGCCCAAACAAACCGACATCAAAATACGCGGCGTTAAAATCTATTTTCTCCCTGTTCAAACACGCATGCCCTATCGATTTGGCACCGAACAACTCGACAGCGTGACCTGTGTGCGCGTGCAAGTGGATGTTGAAAATGCACAAGGCAATACAGCGTCGGGTTGGGGCGAAACACCACTCAGTGCGCCCTGGGCATGGCCTGCAGCACACCTAACCTATGCCACTCGCGAAGCCGCCATGAAAGACTTCTGCGTTCAACTTGGCAAAGCGTGGATCACCTGCGATACATCGGGTCATCCGCTTGAAATTGGCCACACCTTTCAAGAAACCATCTTGCCCAAAGAATTATCTGTTTTCAACCAAACAAGCGGCACAGACCCCATGCCCCAATTGGCAGCTCTCGTCTGTTCTTCAGCATTTGATTTGGCCTTACACGATGCTTATGGCATGGTCAACAACGTCAATATCTACGACACCTATACCAGCGAATATCTCAATCACGACCTCGGTTATTATCTCGAATCTGCCGACGATGTCGACTTTTCCTTTGATGGAAAATACCCAGCTGATTACATCGTCAACCCCCGTCCCGATCATCTACCCGCATGGCATGCAGTAGGCGGAAATGATCTCTTAGACGATACCGAACGTACCGGAAGCGAGCCTGACGACAACTATCCCGTCGTACTGCCCGACTGGATCAAAGAAGATGGCCTCACCTGCCTCAAAATTAAACTCACCGGACAAGAACCCGGGTGGGATTATGACCGCATTGTCAACATCGGAAAAATCGGCATAGAACACGGTGTCCAGTGGTTATGCACAGACTTCAACTGTACCGTTCAAACCGTCGATTACGTCAACGACATCCTCGACCGTTTGATTAAGGACCATCCTCGTATTTATCAAATGATCCTCTATGTTGAACAACCCTTTGCACACGAACTCGAGGCCAATCCACTCGATGTACACAGCATCTCATCTCAAAAACCTCTTTTCATGGATGAAAGTGCACACGACTGGCGCATTGTACGTTTGGGCAGAAAACTCGGTTGGACCGGTGTTGCACTCAAAACCTGCAAAACCCAAACCGGTGCCATCTTATCCCTTTGTTGGGCACGTGCCCACGGCATGAGCCTTATGGTGCAAGACCTCACCAATCCCATGCTCGCACAAATTCCCCACGTCTTGCTCACCGCACATGCAGGCACCATTATGGGCATGGAAACCAATGCCATGCAATTCTACCCCGACGCCTCTCTACCCGAAGCAGCCGTTCACCCTGGTGTTTATCGCCGACAAAATGGCCAACTCGACATCTCAACACTAAAAGGTCCAGGTTTTGGCTATCAACTCGAACAAGTTAAACGCGATTTACCTGAACCAGCCGCAACATACTAAGGCACAATCATCACACAAAAAGAACCCGTACTCCTTGTGTGAGCACGGGTTCTTTGTTGTATAGGTATTGATCTAAATCCCTATTTGTTCTATAATTACACGTTACAACCGTACTTTTCTAAAAACGCTCAAAACCACACAACTTCCCTCTTTTTAAACTTCTGAAAAGCAGTACATCTAAGGATAAATACCCTATGTCAAACGACAGAACCGAAACCATTGCGCGCAAAACCAACGAAACAGACATATCACTCACCCTTTCGCTCGATGGCTCAGGGGTTTGCGAAGTAAACACCGGCATTGGTTTCTTCGATCACATGCTCACCGCACTGGCAAAACATGGCCTCTTTGACCTCACCGTCACCTGCAAAGGCGACCTTGAGGTTGATGCACACCACACCGTAGAAGATGTGGGCATATGTATCGGACAAGTGCTCGACAAAGCGCTCGGCGACAAAAAAGGCATCACCCGATTCGGTTCAGCTTACGTCCCCATGGACGAAGCCCTTGCCCGAGCTGTCATCGATCTCTCTGGTCGTGGCCACCTCGTTTACGAAGCCACATTCACCGAAGAAACCATTGGCACCTTTCCCACATCTCTCGGTATGGAGTTCTTCACTGCATTGGCACAAAATGGGCGTTTCAACTTACACATCGACCTCATCCGATCTAGTAATGCCCACCACGGCATGGAAGCCATCTTCAAAGCTGTAGCTCGTGCCCTGCGCCAAGCCGTCTCTCAGGACCCACGCATCACAGGCGTCCCATCGACAAAAGGCAGTCTATGAGCCA
>JABIFK010000061.1 GCA_018650745.1 Candidatus Latescibacterota bacterium
CACCTTCCTCCTCAACCAAGCCCACTAGAGAAACGCCTTCAACGTGGTCGGGTTGTAAAATTCCGGCAACTTCGTAAGCTGTTGGCAACAAATCCATCAAACTCACCAACGCATTCACTTCAATCCCACCCTCAAAACCACCCGGTCCGCGTACAACACAATACACACCCAAGCCGTGATCGGTGAGGTTGCACATATTTCGAGGAAACTGCAACCCGTGATCGGCAAAACAAAAGACCAACGTATTCTCACGCAAACCATTTTCGTCCAACGCATTGAGAACCTTACCAAAAGCGTCGTCCATTATTCGTGCAGAGGCTCGAAAGTCAGCCGTATCAGCACGCGTTTCGGGTGTGTCGGGCAATGGATGTGGGGGAATACAAAACTGTGCGCGTTCTGCAGGATACGTTTCTGGCTCTGCTTTGTGAAATGGTCGGTGCGTTTCGTTTAATCCCAAATTAATAAAAAACGGTTGATCAGGAACATCGCTCAAAAAATCTACCACTGCGTCTGCAGGATCCATCCGATTTGGTTGATCGGGATAATTGGTATCCAACCCAGACAACACAGCATTGTAGCCAATACTGTCCAAATCTGGTGCCGTATGTTCTACACCAGAGGTGGCCGTAAAATAACCATTGGCTTTCAAAACCCGTGCAGCGTGCCAATCGTAATTCACCATTGAAAAACCTCGGTGTGCCAACCCCAACATGCCGCACGAATGCGGGTACATTCCCGTAAGAAAACTCGCCCGACTTGGCGAACACGTCGGCGCGGTTGAAAACGCTTTGCGAAACAACACGCCCTCTTCTGCCAATCGTTGAAGATGAGGCGTGGGAACTGCGTGACCATAAGGCGCGACAAATGTGCCCGTATTGTGTGAATGCATAAATAAAATATTCAGTCGATCGACCATTGAAACCATCCTTGTAGAAGTTCAAATGAACAAGTATCTTACCCCATAGTGTAATCAATCTATCGCACAAGAGAAACCCAAAAGTCACCATCTCAATATTTCTGGAGCACCCCTTGGACTTCCACCCCCTCATCATCCACTTTCCCATTGCTCTGCTTATTGTTGGCACCCTTTGTGACGCCATAGGTATCTTGGGAAAACGCGACTTTTTTTTGCGCACAGGATTTTTGCTCTTTGCTTTGGGCGCTTTTACATGCATTCTCGCAGCGCTCACGGGTGATCACGTTGCCGACACAGCACAACACATTTCAGGCATTTACGACGACTTAGATTGGCACGACACCCTCGGCACGGCCACCGCACTCATTGCCGTTCTGCTTACCTTAACACGCGCGCACCTCACATTCAAAAAACGGTTCACCGGCACTGTGCAATACATCTACCTTTTCATTGGCATTGCCGTCGCGATTTTAGTCGGTGCTTCGGGTTATACTGGTGGGCGTCTTGTTTACGACTACGGTGCAGGCACCCAACCAATAATTAAAACATTAAAGATCCAATCTGACGCACCCACGCGAGTACCCAGAAACGACACATTTCAAAGTCAATAACTCCTCTAATTTAAACACGGTAGACATAAACTTTCGTACGGTATAGATCAGATACCTCAACAACACGCTCAGGTTCCCAACCCGGAACAGCAAAGGTGTGACTCATCACCAAAGTGCCAGGCCGCAATTCAGACACAAATTTCTCGCGCAACTTCTCCATTGCACCCGGATAAAGGTAACACACGGCAACATCGAAGTCTGACAGCGACACCGCATAAAAATCCGCCCGAGTAAAAACAACACTCGGCACAGACATAACAACGCGCAGTAGTTTTGATACAACATAAGGTACGGGAGAATTTTCATATCCCACAACAGAACACTGGGGCAAACGTTTGCCAATACGTAAAGCGAGCGTGCCCCAACCAGAACCTAGTTCAACAATGCGTCCGGTGGGGTTTATTTCGTGCAAGACATCTAACACAACCCGATTCACACGACCACCAGTTGGCATGGGTGAAATGCCATTGCGTAACGTGTAAAAAATAATTGTCACAGCTGCATAAATGACAACCACCAACAAAACAAAAGAGAACATATGAGCCAGCCCTATATCTTAGGCGTAGAAGATGACGAAACAAACCGTCTGGCACAACAACACGAGGTGTGGGAACAAGATACACAAACGATATATAAAATGGCAGGATTCTCGCAAGGGCAAACAGTTCTCGACCTTGGGTGCGGACCAGGGCTCACAACATTTGATTTACACAAAATTGTTGGCCAATCAGGTCACGTTACTGCAATAGACGCTTCAGAGAAGTTCACCCAAATACTTAGCAACCGCTGCAAAAAAGAAAACATCACCAACATCGACGTGCAATGCAAAGATGTTTATGATCTCGACCTGCCAAAATCATCTCTCGACAATGCATTTGCACGTTGGCTCTTTTGTTTTCTCAACGAGCCAGAGACACTCGTCCAGCACGTCTCTCAAGCACTCAAGCCCAACGGCACATTTGCAATTTTAGATTATATCAATTATCAAGCGATTGGGCTCCAACCCCCAAGTGAATCATTCAACCGCATATTTGACGCGGTATTCAAAAGCTTCCACAATAACGGAGGCGGACTTAACATTGGCGGTTATCTGCCAAGATACTTATCTCAAGCAGGCTTACAGGTTGAACAGATCGAACCCATTTGTTACACCGTGCGTCCCAACTCACCCATTTGGAATTGGGTTCAAACCTTTCAAGATATTTATGTGTCCACGCTTGTAGATGAATATTTTTCTCAAGAAGAATTCGACACTTTCAAATCCGAGTGGCATGATCGAAGCCAAGATCCCAATACGTTTCTATTCTCACCCCCCATGATCAAAATCGTAGCCCGAAAATATGATTGAAATTTTACCACCAAAACGGTCTGTACTGAGACCACTTTTTGAGTACCACGTTCGCCAACGTGTTGTCATTGATGCTGTTCTCGAACAACCTTATGGCGAGGTGCTTACCGACACAGCTACCCATCCACAACTTGCCCGCCTGCAACTGGGCGCATTCAAACTCTTTGCAGGAGACCCGCGTCACCCTCAGGCAGAGACGTTCATCACCACCTGCAACCCCGGTCTCTTCATTGCAGAAAACGATTTGTGGAAAAAGAAGATTCTAAACACACTGGGCGATCAGTGCAGTACTTACTTACGCACAGGTTTCTCATTTGAACACCTCAAAAGAGACCACGTTCTCAAACTCGCTCAAAACGTACCGCCCAATTATACAATTCGCGCGCTCGATTTCAAACGTGCAGAAAGCGAATATACAGAAACGGCATATGACACACCTGAAAAATTATATCAAAGTGGCACCGGATTTTGTGCCCTCCGTGGCAGTGAAGTCGCTTCCGTCGCAATCGCGTATACCAACAGCCACCAAGGCATCGAAATCCAAATTTATACCAATGACCAACATAAACAGAAAGGTCTCGCCACCTGCACCAGCGCAACGTTGGTTGCTCACTGCTTAGAAAATGGTATCGATCCACATTGGAGTGCCGCCAACGCAATCTCCGCCAACCTTGCTCAAAAGTTGGGCTACGTCAAAAACGACCAATACGAAGCCATTGTTTATAGACCTCATAAATAAGAAAGCCAAATCCAATGACCACACTCAATATTCCCGCCAGATATTACCGTGTCTACACGGACTCAGACGTGCCTTGCGATGAACAGAACTTCCGTTTTGTCGAAAAAACATTGTCCATTCCTGCCGAACAAGCCGCAATTGTCTTGGTGGATGTTTGGAGCACACACTACATAGACTCGTGGCTCAACCGAGCAACAGAAATCACCCAACAAAAAATCGTCCCCCTACTCGAATCCGCACGCAGCGCGGGTGTCACAATCATTCACGCGCCATCTCCCCGAGTTGTAGAAAGCCACCATCCAGAAAATATGCCCCCCGAACAAGAACCGGCACCTGCTCCTCCCCAGCAATGGCCGCCCACCGAATTTCGAGGTCTTTACCGCCCAAATGAGTTCGGCCGCACCCCAGAACCACGTCTCAAAGAAGCCCATGAACGTTACTTGACCGAACTCAAAATCTCTGACTTATCCAAACCCTTACCCAATGAACCCATCATCGCCACCGGCGAACAACTCCACCAAACCTTAAGCGAGCGCAAAATTCTACACGTCTTTTATGCTGGCTTCGCCACCAACTGGTGTGTCATCAACCGCGACTATGGTCTCATAGCAACGAATCAAAAAGGTTACAACGTCGTCTTACTGCGCGACGCCACCACCGGTGTCGAATTCCATGATTCGGTAGACCAACTCACCGCCACCGAAATTGCCATTCGAGAAATAGAGACCAAATACGCGTGGTCGGCTCTCACCACAGACTTTATTCAGGCAGGCCAAAACACTTAAAAAGCGATGACGTAAGAGATTACATCCAAAAGAACACGCAGTGTCGTCTCCGCCCCAATGTACCACTTAAAAGCGGAACGCCCGTCATACTCATCAAAGAAATATCCGCCCCAACACCTATGCAGAAAGAGTAACATTTTCCTTGTTTATATTCTTTCTAATAAAACGGTTGCTAAACCTTAAACGAAGCAGAGTCAATGCCCATCTACCTAAAAAACCCGCACAGCATTTTAGCCACACTTCAAAAACGCGCCCAAGACGTCATCGAAATTCGTTTGCCGTCCAAACAAGCAGGAGATGCTTGGACACAAGTACAAAAAGAAGCTGAGGCCGTTGGCATTCGCACAACGCCTGCGCAAGTCCAACAAGACACCCGACGAGGGCAAAGAGGACGACGAGGAAAGCCTGATCCCGGTCGTGTCAGTGGTGCAGAAGCCGTTGTAAAAGAACACCCAGGCGTCGAATTATCCGACCTATTCAGCAACATTTCCAATGGCCTTTGGTTGGCCCTCGATACCGTGCAAGATCCCCAAAATGTCGGCGCAATCTTTCGCACCGCTGCCTTTTTCAACGCGCGGGGCATCATCATCACAACCGATCGATCTGCTCCTTTAAGTGGCACCGCTTTTGATGTTGCCTGCGGCGGCATTGAACACGTCCCATTCTCCCTTGTCACCAACCTCAGTCGCACACTTGACCAAGCCCAAG
>JABIFK010000580.1 GCA_018650745.1 Candidatus Latescibacterota bacterium
CTGGTTATATTTTAGATCGTACACGATTTGACAAAAATTTGGCCATTCATGCGTTGGAGGCTGGCGCAGATTTGGCACAGGCGCTGGTTTTGAGGCGTGATGGCATGGGTGTTGTTGGTCGGCGCAATGGTTTAGAAGCTGCATTTGGTGCACAATTTTTGTTGGGTGCCGATGGGCCGTCATCTGTTATTGGACGTTCTATTGGTTTGGCCAATCAGCGTTTTTATGTTTCTTTGCAATATGAAGTTGGTATCAAAAAAGCAGAAGCTTGGTTGGCCTATTATCTCACAGAAGAGCTGCCAGGTATTGCTTGGTTTGTGCCGTGTGGTAATACAGCACGCATTGGTGTGGGGCTCAGGCGCACGCACGCACGTCATCTGAAATATTGGTTGAATCATTTTATGGCGCGCTTGGTCTCTGATGGGCATATTTATGAAGGTGTCTTGGGGGCTACGGGTGGGTTGTTGCCAGTGAATGGTCCTCTTGAAAAGATGCAGGCAGAGGGAGTACTTTTGGCTGGTGATGCGGGTGGCTTGTCGGAACCGTTTTGTGGTGGTGGGGTTGCGCTTGCGATCATGAGTGGTGAGTGTGCTGGAGGTTTGATCTCAAAAGCACACGAAACAAAGCTGGCCGATGTTGTTGCCGAATATGATGATGTGGTGCAAATTCATCTGCCCCATGTGCCCTCATTTGGTTTGGATGATCCCGAACATATGATTGATCGCTTGGTGTGCATGGCTGAGTGGTTGCCATCTGAACAATTAGACATTTAAATAATAATAATACCTATTTACTTTAGAGGAGGTTTAAGATGGCTGTTACTGTTCGTATTCCAACACCTTTGCGTAAGTTTACCAATGATCAGGCTGAGGTATCTATTGATGGTGGTACTGTTGGTGAGCTTATTGACAACTTAGAAGCGCAGCACGGTGGGATCAAAGAAAAGATCGCGGAAGATTCGGGTGCCATTAGGCGATTTGTGAACATCTATGTCAATGAAGAAGATATTCGTTTTCTCGATGGGCCTGGCACGGCATTAAAAGATGGTGATCAAGTCACAATTGTGCCTGCAATTGCAGGTGGTTGCTAAGCGGCAGATAAAAGCAAAGCAATAGGAGAAGGTAGGGACTGATATGCATCTTCTTTCTTTTTGCTTTCGAAAGGTTTAATTGCATGCATATTTCTGCCAAAGGTAATTATGGGCTGCGAGCTGTATTAGATTTGGCTCTGCACTATGGTCGGGGATCTATACTGAGTGCCGATATTGCAGCACGTCAACAGATTCCTGAGGCCTATTTGGTGCAATTGCTCAATTTGCTAGGCAAGGCAGGCCTGATACGCAGTGTGCGTGGTCCCAAGGGTGGGCATCAGCTTTTGAAACGGCCAGAAGAAGTATCTGTTCAGGAAGTGTTGGCGGCTTTAGAAGGTCCTGTCGCCTTGTTTGACAAAGGTGAGTCTCGCAGCGCTGGTGGAGGTGAGACAGATGTATTACGTGATGTTTGGGTGGCGGTTGAAAATGCCATTAACGGTGTTTTGTCTGCTGTGACATTTGCTGATTTGTGTAAAAAACATCAAATGCAGCAGGCAAATTTCATGTTTCGGATTTGATATGGAAAATTTAAGAACGGGCAATACGATATTGGATCTTGTAGGGGCCACACCTATGGTTCGGTTAAACCGTGTGGGACCTTTGGACGGTGCGCAAATTTGGGCAAAGTTAGAGTTTTTCAATCCCGCAGGCAGTGTAAAAGACCGTACCGCTTTGGCTATGGTTGAGGCTGCTGAAAGTGATGGTCTTTTAAAACCGGGCATGACCATTATAGAATCTACAAGTGGTAATACAGGCATTGGTCTTGCCATGGTCGCAGCTGTAAAAGGATATCGCTTGGTGATAACCATGCCCGAGGGTGTGAGCGATGAGAGAACAAAGTTACTCAAGGCTTTTGGTGCTGAGGTGGTGTTGACTTCGGCCTATGACGGCATGCGGGGGACCATTGAAAAGGCACAAAGTTTAAAAGATGAGTATGGGGCTTGTTTTATGCCGAAGCAGTTTGAAAATTTGGCGAATCCAGAGATACATAGGCAGACGACGGCCAAAGAGATCCTTCGACAAATGGAGGGGGCACCTGATGCATTTGTTGCTGGCGTGGGAACGGGTGGGACGGTAACGGGTGTTGGAGAGGTGCTTAAGGATGAGAAATCGGACGTGGTTGTTGTAGCCGTTGAACCACAAGACTCGGCTGTTTTGTCTGGTGGTGCGCCTGGTCCTACCGAAATTGATGGATTGGGGGCTGGTATGGTACCGCCGATATTAAATCGAGAAATGTTAGATCGTGTGATAGCTGTGTCGAATGGGGAGGCAAGGCAAATGGCGAGACGCTTGGCCAAAGAGGAAGGCATTTTAGCAGGTATATCGTCGGGGGCAAATGTGCATGCGGCAGTAGAAGTCGCCAAAGAGATGCGTTCTGATCAGCGGGTTGTTACCATACTGTGCGATACGGGCGAACGATATTTGGGTACTTTTCTATTTGGATAAAAAAAACCCGGTGTAGCTACACCGGGTTTTTTTTATGCCTCAAGGGCTGCCACGTGGCGTGTAATTTTGGACTTGTATCGTGCGGCAGCATTGGCGTGGATAACGCCTTTTTTAACTGTTTTGTCGATTACTGATTGTGTTGGACCTAAAAGAGCTTCTGCTTCTGCTTTTGACGGTGCTGAAGTTAACTTTTTGATGGTGCTTCGCAGCAACGTTCTAACGCTCTTATTGCGTAGTCTGGCTTTTTCGTTTTGTCGGAGTCGTTTCTTAGATGATGCTAATTTTGGCAAGCTGTTCACCTCCTTGCACGCATTTGGGTATTGTCGAAAATGAGCTGAGAACCTATAATTTAACAATATACAGATATTTGCACAACAAATTTCTTATAAATGGTTTGTGCACAAAAGATTTAACCAAAGTTTCTGGGATTTACGCCGATAAATAGGAATAGTGCAGTCGATGACAGATGTTTTTGATTTGAGAGGTGATTTATGGGCTTTTGGTTGATTCCATTTATTGGCATAGCGTTGGTGGTGTTGGGTGTTTTGTCTATGGTGGTGGTTGAATATCAAGACCAAAAATCTCGACGCTTTGAAGGGTTGCGCCAGTTGCGATAAGTAATAGATTGTTATTTAATGGTTTATGAAAGCGAATGTGTCTTGACACATTCGCTTTTATTTTTGCATTCTGCGAACAAAGTCTTCGCTGGCAATCATTCTTTTTTTGGCAAATTGAGTGAATCTTGGATCACCTTGCCAACTGTCTATAAAGACAAGATACATATGTTTGGCTTTAGCATATTCGCCCAAATCAAAATATAAATTGGCCAAATTGAAGCGTGTTCGGTGGTGTTCTGGATCTTTTTCAAGTGCTAATAAATAAATCTGTAGTGCATCTGCTGGGCGTTTGTTGGCTTCTAACGCTATCCCCACCCCCCATAGTATGTGTGCTTGATTGGGGCTAAGCGTTGCGGCAATTTCTGCATGTTTCAGGGCGTGTAGGGGGCGTTTCACTTTGAGATAGAGATCGGCAATATTAAAATGAGCCTGTACTTGTGTTGAATCGGTTTGAATAGCTGTTTGATAGGCCACCAAAGCACTGTCGAGTTCACCTTGTGACTTGTAATAGTTGGCCATATTGTTGTTTGCACCCGCGTTGGTGGGTTGGATTCTGAGAATGTGTCTATATTCTTGCTCTGCTCCTGCTAAATTGCCCATGCTTTTGTATAGTGCGCCAATGTTGGTACGAATTTTAAGTGCGTCAGAGTTCGTTTCACCGGGAAAATACTTTAATGCTTCTTGATAATGTGTGAGTGAGTCTTTGAACTTTTCGATGCGTTTGTAAATGATACCTAAGCCATTGTGGGCAGACCAATTATAGGGTTCGAGTTGGAGGACTCTTTGATAGGCTGCCTCGGCGTCATCATAGCGTTGGTCTTTTTCGGCACTTCTTCCAGCGATAACCAATAGATGAGGGCGAAATGCGCCGTGGGAAATTCCGGCACTGGTTTCATCTTTGACTGTCGACCAATCGTTATCGTCTTCCGCGACAAGGGCATTGACATAATGATGGTCAACTCGAATTTGTTTATAACATAAAATAGTGGCCATTGTTGCTTGAAAAAAAATGAGCAGTGGCATGATGTAGGCCATTCGATTAGAGGTCACACGCGTTGTCTTTTGGCTGCAGATGATGCCACATAAGAGGTACATCATGATCATTGCTTGCGGGTGTTCTTTGGGGAAACTAAAGAAACTATGCCCCAAAATTGCAAGTAGGCTGATCGCAAAACAGGCAGCAATTGCAAGATGGTCTTTGCTTTGATGATAAAGATTGCGAAAAATCAGGAGAAGAAATCCAAGATAACAAAGTAGGCCCAAGAGACCATATTCGGCGGCGATCCAGAGATAATCATTGTGGGGTCTTACAGGCGAAGAGTTGTATCGGATCATGGCACCTTGGTCGTAAGGTGGGTAGATGCGTTTCCAGCCGCCGGGGCCAACGCCTAAGAGTGGGTAATCTGATATCAGTGCGAGTGTATTTTGCCACATCTGAAACCGTCCACGATCCCCCCCTATCTGAAAAGATGATGTTAGGGTTGTATATATATTCGATTTTTTGTCGTCAAAGCGTTGAAGGCCTGTATCAGAGAATTTGGACGCAAGTGGGGCAAGGAGACACGTTAAAAGTAGGCTTCCAATAATGAGATATATCTTGTATTTGGGCATTGCCAAATAATACTGCGATATCAACTTTTTGCGAAAATCTGGTAAGATGAGAATCAGGCCAGATATTGCAATAATTGCAAACCCCAAACCGCCCCAGGCGCCTCGGGTGCGTGTATAAATAAGATAAACCGTCATGAGAGCAGTTGCGCTGGCTGCGATGATGGATAGATATTTGGACTTTGTTTGTAAAAAAAGTAAAAAACCTAAAGGAATGAGAGGTATGAGGTACATGGCTGCAAAATTGCGATAGCCAAATGTGGCACTGGGTTGTCCTGTGCTTGGAATTTGTGTAAAAGCAATATTATGATATTGCAAGATGCCAATGATGGACACTGTGAGACCCGTGATGAGACCTGTCCAAAGCAAAGAAGTTATATCTTGGTTGGTGCAGGTACTTGCAACTAGAAAAAAAAGATTAATCAATGCCAGTTGGTAGGTTATTTCTACAAGGCTATCGAGTGGGTGGGTGGTTCTTGGTAGCGTGAGGAAGAGGATACTTGCAAAAACAAAAAGGAATAAAACAGGTGCGCCAGTGGGGCGGTGCACCTGTTTTTGTTTGTTGAGCCGCCACCACCATCCTATAGCAGAGAGAGAGAGGGTTGCAAAAAACAAGAGACGTTTGGGCAAGAGGGTAAAAGCGAAAACATCGTGGAGATAAATTAGGGGCACGCCGGCTAGCATGAGGCAAAGAGATATTCTGAGTAGGTCTGGTCGTATCATAGTTTATGGGAGGTTTTGGAGTTCTTTTAGGCGCCTGCGCGCTTTTTCACGCGACGAGGTGTCTGAGGACCAATGCTGGATAAAGAGCGTGTAGAATGCACGAGTGATGTTTGGTTTTTTATGTTTATGATACAAAGCCTCGATCCATTCAAAATGTTTCACCGCCTGTGTTTCGTTAGAAAATGCAAGTTGAAGTGTTTGGGTTGCTTGTGTGACCTGTTTATTAAAAAGATACGCTTGGGTAAGATGATAATACAGGTCTAATGATGGCCCTTCCATTTGTATCACTTGTTGGTAGGCGGTTATGGCACTGTCTGGGTGTCCTGTTTGTAAGAATAGGCCTGCTAAATTGTAGTGTATATCGGAGCTGTTGACAATGGTTAGTATTTGTCTGTATCGGGTCTTGGCTGTTTGCGTGTCGTTTAAATTTTGAGCGGCAATGGCCAACCCATTAAGTATTTGCACATCATACGGACGTTTTGTAACTGCTTTTTGATAATGCTCTTTTGAGTCATTATAGTTGCCCAGAGCATTGAGTGCATAACCATGTAGGTGAACTGCTTCTGGGTGGAATGTGCCATAAAAAAGGGCGCTTTTTGTTTCGGTTACAACGCGTGTCCAGTTGGCTGCGCGTTCGGCTGTTACGGCGCGATACATATGTGTTTCAAATTGCATGAGTTGATAGGTGAAGGTCAATTGCACAATGACAATGAATAAAAGAAATGCCGGTATGGAGAAGGTGCTTCTAGCTGAATGTAGTCGGGTTTGGTTTTGTAATACGACAAATAGGCCGGGAATGAGCCAAAAAAACACGGTCGGTGTGGCGCGTTCAAATGGAAAGGAAAACATACTGTGAATGGTGATGGCAATGAAACTCGTGAGCCCAGCGGCGGCAATCCAGCGACGAGAGCAATCAGAGGATTGGATGAGTTGGTATCCCATTTTAACTGTGGCAACCCAAAACCATAAGAAACAGATTAAGCCTATAAAGCCGATTTCTGAAAAAAGGGCAAGGAGTGTGTTGTGTGGTCGTTCTGGGGAGACTTGAAATGTGACCAATTCCCCCTGATCATAATGGGGATAATACACAGACCAGTTGCCCAAACCGACACCTAAGGTAGGACGCTCTTGGATCATTTGTAATGTATTGCGCCAAGTTCGCAGACGCCCTCGGTCGCCTCCTTTTTGGAGTATGGAGTTGATGGCTGTGGTAACAGTGGTTTTTTTTTCGTTGATGCTTTGTGGACCCTGCTTGGCAAGACCGGATGGCAAAAAGGCAAGTGTAATCAATAGCGCGCAAATTGCAATGACCTGCCATTTGGGTTTGTGAAACACACGTTCAGTCTTTTGTCTGGCAGGCCAATATGCCCAAAAACCAACCAATAGAAGGGCAATCGCAAGCCCTAACCACGCGCCTCTTGTGCGGGTATAGATGATGCAAGCCCCCATAAGGGGAATGGCAATGCCGCTGCATAGTGTGACGTAACGGGTTTTGGCCAGAGCAAACAGAACCATTGCAAATGGCAAAACCTGAATGAGGTACATGGCCGCTATGTTGCGATAGCCCAGAAAATCACTGATGACCAGAATAGAAATAAAAAGACCTGTTGCAGTGCTGGCCGTTAACAGGTGGGAGATGTTCTGTGGCCTAAGATGATTGGCAATTGTTACAAAAAAAATAAAACCTGTCAGATATTTGGTGTTTTCTATCAGTGCTGCTTCGGTGTGTGGCGCCCAGAGCGTAGACAAAAATGTAACCAACAAAAAGGCAAGGGCAGGAAGAGAAAGAGAAGGGATTAAAACTTTTGATGGTCGAATAAATAGCCAAAACAAAAGGATGATGGCGAGAGGCATTTGGAATGCGAATAGTTTTGGGCTCAGGGTATAATCACGCATGGTTGGCCAATAAACCAACGGGACGAATATCACAATGCTAATGATCAACATTGTGACTAATTTGTGAATGTGGTGTTGTGTAGAGATTGGCATAATTTCAAGGTTTGAGGCGAGTGATCTTTTGTTGTGCAATTTTAATATATCGAGGATCACCTGTCCAGTATTGGATAAAGTTTCGATATGCTTCTATTGCTTGGAGGGTGTCTTTTTGGGCGGTATAGATGTCACCCAGATTGTGGTATACACGTGCATATTTTGGGTTTAAATCGAGCGATTTTAAATATGCACTCTTGGCATTGGGAAAATTGTCTTGAGTGGCGTATGTGCTGCCTAAATTATTGTAAACGCGTGCATCTTTTGGGGATAAGATTTGGGCTTCTAGGTAAGCTTTTTGCGCCTCCTGGACGCGGTTTTGTACCTGATGTTGCGCTCCCCATTTTAAGAGTGCTTCGGTCAGGTTTTCTATGGCGATGGATGAGTGTGGGTAAAGATTGTGTTCTATGCGAAAATGTTGGAGTGCTTTGTCATAGGATTTTTGGTCCAAATAAACGTTTCCCAATGCCGCGTGGCCTTCATTGGGATGATATTTATGCAATTTCTGAAATGTGTTAATGGCTTCATCTAATTCTTGCAATTGGTGGTGGGCAACACCTTTGAGTAATAACACACGGTAATTGAGCATGCCTACATCTAATGCTGCTTGCGTGTGATTCTTGACAGACGTCCAATCCTGTTTTCGCCAGGCTTGTTGGGCATTGAGATAGTCTTCATCAAATTTTAAATGACTGTACGTGAGTGTAAGGCCACATAAGAGTAATGGAAGGCTCATTAAATAAACGATGCGGAGGGGTATTGGCCTTGATGGTTTAGAGGGGGTATTTCCCAAAGTGGCAACGACACCAACACCCAACCAAAAAACAAACATGATGCCAGGTCGTTCGCGTGGAAAACTAAAAAAGCTATGTCCAAGTAATGCAGCAAGACCTGTTATAATGCCAAACATCCAGAGCGTCTCGGGTTTATTGGGGTGTTGTTTGATTTGTTGCCATAACGTTCTTCCAAGGGCGATTAGTAGCCAAACATAACATGCAAAACCAACGGTGCCTGTTTCAGACAAGGTCCAAAGCCAGTCGTTGTGTGGGCGTTGTGGTGCGGCATTATGCGTGATCCAATCCCCATTGTCGTATGTAGGATAAACGAATTGCCAACTGCCCAAGCCAACACCCAGAAGCCAATGGTCGCGGGCCATTTCGAGTGTGTGCTGCCATACCACAAGACGCCCGCGGGCATCAGACGGAGAAAATGCAGTGGTGATCGTTGTGATTGCATCGGTCTTACGCTCGTCAAATGTAAATTTTCCTGTTTGTTGCATTTGGGCAGGAATAAATGCTAATCCTATGATGAGGCTTGCGATTGGGACAAGAGAATACCACCGAATGGATACTGAGTTATGTCTTTGAAAATGAGTGCGTGTTTTCAACCAAATGATGGCGGCAAAGATAGAAGCACCTATCAGACCCAACCAAGCCCCACGTGTGCGTGTATAGATCAGGAAGATTGTTAGACAGAGGGCAGTACTTACCCAAAACAGGCGAAGTGCTGTCTTTTTTTCTGTTAAAAAAAATCCTATTGCACAAGGGATGAGGAGTACTGCATAACTTGCAGCAAAATTGCGATAGCCAAACGTTGCACTGGGATTTCCGACTGTGGGAATGGTGTGAAATGCCCAGCCGAGATATTGGGCAATGCCAATAAGTGAGACCAATAGACCTGCAATGCCGATGCATTGATAGAGTGTTCGGACTGTTTGAGAGGACGTGACTGTAAAAACAACAAAGCCAAGCCAAGCAAAAGTGAAGAGGCGATTGATTTGTATGAGAGCTTCAATGGCATTTGTTGCCCAAAATATCGAAAGAATGGTCCAGGCGACCCAAATGAGTAGTGGCAAGAATATTGTTTGTGGGATTTGGAGAGAGACGTTTC
>JABIFK010000113.1 GCA_018650745.1 Candidatus Latescibacterota bacterium
ACACGCCCTGGTGCAACATGTCGGGGTTCGTCAGAATCACTCGGCCATCTTCCCGCAAAGACTTCCGTCGATTCGGCGGTGTATCCCCATCATATGTGCCGGACTCAAATTGCAACGCCTCATCCAACTCACCAAACCGGGCAAACCCACGCGCCTGATCTTGTGCCAATGCCTTGGTCGGAAACAAATAAAGCGCCGTGGTCTGGTCATTCTCCAACAGCGCGTTAAATGTTGGCAACTGATAACACAACGTCTTACCACTTGCAGTCGCAGTCACCACAACAATCTCTTCCCCACGTTGCAATGCCGCAAGCGCATCACCCTGATGTGTATACAACTGCGTCATATCCTGCTTAGCCAACGCCTCTGCCACCACCGGATGCACCAAACCATCCTGTGTTGCAAACTCTGCTTCGCGTGGTGAAAACGTTTCAACATGAGCAAGCTGACCCGCATACCCATAATCGCTGCGCACGTTCGTGATGAATTGACCAAAATCCATAATCGTAAAATAGGAAAGTAATGTGCCCTGATGGCAGGAGAAAGATCAGGGTAAAATCATAGAAATGAGAGGATGAGACAATATACTCGGCAGTCTAAATATCGTCAATACAATCTTGACCAGGAGATAAATAGGCATACCGATATATCACAATATCATTGCCCTCGTGTTCCCTATCAGTTACCATGATCACGCCGAAGCTACAACATCCCCAATAGATTCATATTTATTTAGGTCTAAATTAGACCCCGTAAACCCAACGCTATCTATAGCATAGCCAGAAACGCAGAAGGCACTTTAAGAGAATATGGGGCAACATGTACCAGTTGAGACTAAAAGCACATTTCATCGTTGTGAGCCTGTGTCTAATAACCTGTTCTACTCTACCATACGGCAAAATAACGGGAGAATTGGTAGGAGAAAAAAGTGAAAGCCCCATATCAGGAGGCACCATCATCCCATGCTGGATTGAAAACAATGTCCGAGCGACGGTTGTTCTTGGGCTTGCAACAACCGTTGGCAGTGACGGCAAATTTGAAATCACAAACCTGCCCCCAGGTAGATATATCTTGCTTTATAACACATCTGAAAGACTGATGACAACATGGGATACACTCGATGGCGTGTCGGTCCCATTGTCTTTAGAATCATTCTTAGACGTCACACGGCCCCTTACTGAAGAAGGGCAACCAAGAGGAAACTTGAAGTCCGAGACCTACACGTCACTGAAAGTTTTGGATGGTCTTGAAGGGGGCATAACATTACAGACAGGATCAACATTCGAATATGACAACAACGGCTTACTCAAAGGTGGAGCGGGCTCCTTTCTATTGAAAGAATACGGTTTTAGCGTGAATTATGACGAGGGCAAAATTCTCAGTGTAAAAATTCCGTCAAGAGGGATGGTTGATGTTTCGATTAAAGCGTGGGGATTATAACTTCACAAAGAGTGAATAAGCAAATCAAAGGAAATTCATGCCAAACACGACACTTAATTGTAATCAAAGGAACCTCCTGCTCAGGCAAAACAACACGGAGTAAAGCGCCATATGAAATTTTGAAGATCACTCCCATTGATAGCGTGAGTGATTTTACTTTTTGATTCAAACCCAACCTACTATCTTATTCAGCCCGATCATATCAGAATACATAAAATAAAAAACAGATTGAGGAGATAAACACATGTCTTGTGTCATCATCACGGGTGGTTCTACCGGTATTGGCGCCGCCGCTGTTAGAAAATTTGCATCAGAAGGCTTTGACGTAGCTGTTCTCGACATCAATACAGACGATGGCGAAACCCTTGCAAAAGAAAAACACAAAGGTTCCATTACATTTTTCCAAGCCAACGTGTCCAGTAAAGACGACATCAAAGAAGCCGTAGACAAAGCCGTTGAAAAACTCGGTCCACCTGCCATTCTGTTTGCCAATGCAGGCATCCAGCGCCTCTCTAGTCTCTTTGATCTCAAAGAAGAAGACGTCGATAACATTATCAACGTCAACCTTAAAGGCGCGATCTATACCGTGCTTGCCGTGGCGACTCATATGCGCGAACAAAAAAGTGGCAACATCGTTCTCATGGGATCAGACCAAGCCTTTGTGGGCAAAGAAGGTTCAATCGTATATGGTGCCACCAAGGGTGCCGTTGCTCAACTGACCAAAAGCCTGTCGGTTGAACTCAGCGCCTTAGGTATTCGTGTGAACGCCGTATGCCCAGCAACCGTCAAAACCCCACTTACCGACGGTGTCTTTCGCTTTTTAGCTGACAAACATTTCGATGGCAATTTAGAAGCCGCGTGGCAAGCCGAAGCCGATATGCTGCCCATTGGTCGTGTCGCAGAACCGTCTGAAATAGCCGAGGTGGTTTACTTCTTAAGCCAACCCACATCTTCATTTATGACTGGCGCACTCGTTCCAGTAGACGGTGGCCTTACCGCACAATAGGGAGCTCAATGAACTATCAGTTCACAACCATACAAGACCGCCCAGAATTACGGCCACAGATCAATCAACTCACCGAGGTCATTTGGCCGCCTTTTATGCACCAAGATCCTATTGGCAACAAATATTGGCCACGGCTGTTTGACGACTTCCCCCAATGTCAAATAGTGCTATTAGAGAACGACGACGTCATTGGTATCGGAAACACAATACCCATTTATTGGGACCGCCCCCACAATGAACTACCTGACACAGGCTGGGACTGGGCTTTAGAAACGGCTATGACACAAGCCGATCAAAGTGTAAAACCCAATGCACTGAACGGGCTCCAAATAGCCATTGCCCACACACACCAAGGCAAACAACTCAGTGGTGAATTCGTCGCTCGTTTTAGAGAGGTTGCTCAGCAACAAAGTCTCAAACACATTCTCATACCGGTGCGTCCCACCCTCAAACACCGTTATCCATTAACACCCATCGAAAAATATATTCAGTGGAAGAATGCAGAGGACCTGCCATTCGACCCATGGTTGCGCTTGCATATTAAATTGGGTGGTCAAATCATCAAAGCCTGTCCACAGGCAATGAACATTCCGGGATCCGTTGACGATTGGGAAT
Source organism: Candidatus Latescibacterota bacterium (assembly GCA_018650745.1). GTDB lineage: Bacteria > Latescibacterota > UBA2968 > UBA2968 > UBA2968 > JABIFK01. Next base: position 3,062 of record JABIFK010000113.1, read on the forward strand.
CGTGGACAGACATGAAATTCCCAGAGTCAGGTCAATACGTCATCCCTCAGGCACTCGTGCCCATAGAAATGAACTGCGAAAAGGACATCGGCACCTACCTTGAACCCAACGTTTGGGTTGCACATCAAATATAGATGGCCAATCATAATTTATGGCAGACAAGCGCAAAATTCGAAACCTCGGCATCCTTGCCCATGTGGATGCAGGCAAAACGACCGTCACAGAAAACATGCTCTTCTTGAGTGGCAGCACACGTGCCCTTGGTGACGTCAACAAAGGCACGACCCTCTCTGACGGATTAGACGTCGAAAAAAAGCGTGGCATATCTGTCCGTGCATCCACGTTCTCATTTCCTTGGCAAGATGTTCAAATCAATCTCATCGACACCCCCGGTCACGTGGACTTTTCTGCCGAGGTCGAACGCTCTCTCCGCGTGCTCGATTGCGCCATTTTGGTTCTTTCTGCTGTTGAAGGCATTCAGGCGCATACAGAAACCATCTGGTATGCCCTCAAAGCACTCAACATCCCCGTCATTCTCTTTATCAACAAAATTGACCGCGTGGGCGCAGATGCCCAAGCGGTCATTACAAATATCAAGCAAGAGCTATCGTCTGACATCGTTTTGCTCAATCGTCCAGTAAAAGAAGGCGACACACATGCAACTGTCGCCGATTTGTCCTTCGACCAACTTGAAGAACAAACAGAAAAGATCGCAGAAAAAGACGATGAGCTTCTCGAAACATATCTCAATGAAAAAACCATCGATCCCGAGCAACAACAAGCATCACTCGCAAAATCAGTTCAAACGCGCCAGCTCTTTCCTGTGCTTTGTGGTGTTGCAAAAAACAATATTGGCGTCGAAACGTTACTCGACGCCATCATTCAGTATTTCCCCGATTCCAATACCGATATTGATATGCCAACCTCAGGTGTGGTTTACCGATTAGAGCACGACCCCAAACTGGGGCGCATAGCAGGCGTACGCCTCTATCGCGGCCAACTGCAAAACCGCGACACCATACAAAACATCTCCGCGGACCGAGAAGAAAAAGTCACCCAAATCAAAAAGCCAGCCCTCAACAAATTTGAAGACACGGGTTTAATCCAAGCTGGTGACATCGGTTTTATATGTGGCATGCCCGACATACAGATTGGCGATGTGTTGGGTGATCCCGACCCCATTCCGGGCAACTACACCCTCAGCGCCCCTCTGTTATCCGTACAAGTTATTCCCGACAACGATGCCGATCATACGGACCTTGCCAAAGCCCTCCAAAAATTAGCCAGCGAAGATCCCCACCTTAATTTCCAATGGTTCTCCGACGAACGCGAGTTGCATGTTAAAATTATGGGTGCCATTCAAACGGAAATTCTCACAGAAATACTCAGCACCCGATTTGGGATTGCTGCAATAGACCTGG
>JABIFK010000198.1 GCA_018650745.1 Candidatus Latescibacterota bacterium
AAGACAAAAATGAAGTCGTTCGCACGTGGGGTGAGTTGCCCGTCTTCGGTTTTGAACCCAAAGATCACGTTGAGCTGGTCACGTCTCTTCGTCTGATCGACTACGAACGCGGTGTCAAATTGGGCGGCACAGGTTTTTGGCTTTATATAGGTGATGGTGCCCGCCTCGAATGGGCTTTGCTCAACTACTTCATGGACCAGCACACTCAAGACGGCTACGAATTTATTTTGCCCCCACATATCTTAAACGAAGCATGTGGGTATGCAGCCGGACAATTTCCCAAATTTGCCGACGATGTGTTTCTCCTCAAAAACGAGGATGACAAAGTTCAATTCTTATTGCCAACCTCCGAAACAGCACTCATCAATTTGCACAGAGATGAAATCATTCCCGAAGCGGAATTGCCCAAGAAGTATTTCTCTTACACACCCTGTTATCGCAAAGAAGCTGGCAGTTACCGTGCCCAAGAACGCGGCATGATTCGCGGACACCAATTCAACAAAGTAGAAATGTTTCAATACACCCGTCCCGAAGACTCCAACAACGCGCTAGAGGAACTCATTGGCAAAGCAGAAAGCCTCGTACAAGGTTTGGGTTTGCACCATCAAGTGTCCAAACTGGCCGCCAAAGACGTCAGTGCGACAATGGCAAAGACCTACGATATTGAAGTGTGGATTCCGAGCATGGACGAATACAAAGAAGTCAGCTCGGCCTCCAATGCACACGACTATCAAGCTCGCCGAGGAAACATTCGATACAAACGCAACGACACCGGCAAAAATATATTTGCACACACCCTCAACGCATCGGGCTTGGCCACCAGTCGCCTCATCCCTGCCATTGTCGAGCAAAACCAACAAGCCGACGGCAGCGTCATCATTCCCGAAGTCCTACGCCCTTATTTAGGTGGCAAAGCGGTGTTTGAACCTAAAAAATAAAGTCAACAAATCCCAAGTCACAGGTCTGATACTGCTTTAGGTTTTGACTTGTGACCTACGACCTGCCGACCTGAGACAGCTTTATCGCCTTATTGGGATGTTGGGTTGAGCCTTTTTACTTTTTACTTTTTACCTTAACATGCCCGATCCCACCGACAACCCCAAACTGCGCCGCATTGCTGCAGCACTCGGGTATGACCCCAGCAAAACAGATGCGCCCAAGTTGATGGCCAAAGGGCAAGGTGATATTGCCGACAAAATCATTGAACTGGCCAAAGAACACAACATCCCCATTCGAGAAGACCGCGATTTGGTCGCAGTCCTTGCCAAATTGGACCTCGACCAAGAAATCCCTCCCGAACTCTACCACACCATTGCAGAACTCCTCGCATTTGTCTACCGCGCAAACAAACTGTATAAAAACAGCAAATAAAAAAGGGTGCGTGATATCACGCACCCCCTAAACGATGAATCATTGATCAACAACGGTTATGAATCTCCACCCAGCGAATAACGTGAAAACCCAGGAATATTCAGCACGATCCGCCAACCTGCTCTGCCATCATCATAAACGATCCGCCTGATATCTGCTGCCGATACCTGATCTTGGCTAAAGTGAAATGCCTCAACAGCCTCGGGGTCACCGCCTTTTAACTTGATCACAAGCTTTGCCGCCTGCGTAAACACAAGACCAGAAGGACCAAATGTGACGGTGACATCATCTAATGTATAACCTGTTGTCACGGTCATCGAAATGGTTTTACGCGATTCCAATGCACGTTTCGGCACGATAAATTCAGCCGAAACCACATGCACCGTACTTTCATTGCCATACCTTGGAAAGCTAACCAGTAAAGATCCGCCATTTCTGGGGCCTATTCTGGCCGACGTGGTATTTTCATAAACCACATAGGCATCTATACCAGCAACCGTCGCATCAATCAAATCGGCATCTTGACGTGTCGCAGTTGCTGTATTGACCGTTCGTTTGCTCAACCGAATGGGGCCTTCGGCTGTTTCAGGCGGTGCCAGAGGAGAAGTCCCGCATCCAACCAAGAAATCGATTACGACATATTGCATAACTCCTTCTCTGGCAGAAACTTAATCCAGAAAGGGTTGTTAAATGCCTACAATCGGAAAGTGTTGTGAATTGTTTATTCAAGACCGAAAGTTGAGGGGTTTGGCAGAAGGAACCATAGTAACTTATGAGACAGTATTTACACCGATGTTGCGTGATATTGGGCGTGAGATTGAAATAGAAGCTGCTCCCGTGCTTGAATATGCTTGCTCATTAGCTGATAAGGGGTGGGCAAAATCAACCCTTTGGAACGCCTTAAAACTCTTGAGGGCCTGGCACAGTTGGTGTGTAGAAAATAAATTATGTGAAAAGATCAATTTGCCCAGAATGAAACAACCCCAAAGTGATATTAGGCCAATGACTCCCGTGCAGATCCGGCAAGTAATTGGCTATTTTGATGGGGATACATTTTTAGGGTTGCGAAACCAAACTATAGTACGCTTAATGTTTACAATGGGCCTGCGCGTTGGTGAAGTATCCCGGCTGCGCGTGACGGATATAGACTTAGGTGATCGTGCAATGTTTATCCAGGGCAAGGGTGATAAAAATATTTGGGTGCCCATACCAAAGAAGACCGGTAAGCACTTGTGGCATTATATGATTCAGCGTGAGTTGCGTAAAAATGCGATGGTCGATAATTTATTCTTAGGTCGTGCTGGTCGTTGGTTATCACCCGATGCCATTAAACATATCTTCCAGGGGCCAGCAAGACATTTCAAATTCCCTGGCATCCGTATGTCTCCCCACACCCTGCGCCACTCGTATGCTGTGGCGTTCTTAGAATTGGGTGGTGGTAATGTTTTTGAGTTGCAACAATTATTAAGGCACAACGATTTGGAAATGACAAGGCGTTATGTGATGCTGGCTAAATCTCATTTGAGGGATGCTGTGGATCGCTCAAGTCCTGATGGGCTGGTATAGTGCAACCAGTCAGGGGGGGTAAAATAAAGGTTCTTCGTTTGGTACCAAATATGCTTACCTGGTCTTTGTGCCCGTGTAAATGGGTCAATTCCACCTTCTGCGTGATACTCTTCATTGGACCTTGTAGCCATTTCACTGCTTACGGACAAAAAAAGGAGCGATTACAATGGAATCAGTATCCAATGAAGTTGGGGCACGTATCAAAGAGATACGTCGGTCAATGCAAATGAGCCAGAAAGAGTTAGCTAAGCGCACCGGTCTGACTCAATCTTGGATTAGTCGATATGAACGTGGCGGCCAAATTCCTGGAGCAAAAAAAATGGCAGATTTTGGACGTGCTCTAAATGTTCCTGTTTCTGCCTTCTTTCAAGAAACTGCCCATCTCTCTGGCATAATGGAGTTCCTCAACGAAAATCTACGCAACGAAGAAAAAGAAGACTTATTCAAAGTTCTGTCCAAACCAATGCTACGAGAGAAGTTTTTTAAAATTTTGAGGTCGATGGCAGATTCTCCACCTGCGGTTGAAGGCCTCCTTGATAATTTGATTCTGATAGCAGGTCCAAAAGCATAATATTTACCCAACAAGTGCGCTCGAATCTTCTCATCCGTCAAATACCTATCGGACTGATTAACAGTACGCCAAGACCTGTCCCTTGATTGCATCTAATAGCCTGTTTACCTATATCTCACCAGCTATCCACCATTCACCACATTCTGTTAGCAGACCCGATTTGGCAACAAAAAAGGAGATACGCATTTTCAGCGTAACTCCTTTTTTTATGCAGTTACAGAGAGGGGCCTCGAACCCCTACACGGTTTCCCTTACCGCCCCCTCAAGACAGCGTGTCTACCAATTCCACCACTTCGGCCCAATTCTTAATTTGTTTTGCCAAAACTCACTCGCTTTCTTCTATTTAATATCAGCTTCACACCATCGCTAATCTTGCAGTATTGTCACTCTAAATAGTGTCGGATCATTGCAAAATCGGCTGAGATCTCCCTTAACGATACGCAAATCTCCCCGGTTGTTTTTCTCATCAAAGTTGAACACTCGATAAAGAAAAAACCTGTCCTCTTCTTTCTGGCTTCGAGCAAGTTCTGTGGCCGTAATAAAAAGAGGACTTTGAAGGCCTCCAGTTGTCGTTTTTACCTCTATATACTTTTGACCACAACTATCGAAGGAAAGAATATCATAGCCTAAACCATCTCCTATTTCTACTGACGAATGCTCTATTTTGTCCTTCAGTTCATTTGGAGCTTGTTTCTTTTCCAATTCAAGAACAAGCAATTCCCCTTTACGACCAATGCGGCTGTTTATCTTCTCCCGTTGAACAAAGTCTATTTGTCTACCTTCAAAATTATACGATCTCTTTTTACCAGGCTTTACTTCACCGATCGTTAAATTAAGACCATCTGCTGCAACGGTATTTCTATTTGCATCCTTTTCAATTAGATGATTCACAACAGCATAAATAAAGTCCTGAGTTAAAATGTTCAAGCTCGAATCTTTATAATCATCTTCGCCCAAACGACCAAAATGTGCATTTACCAATGCTGTATCTCTTTTTAATTCTTCCTTGACGATTTCACAGACATTGAAATATTGAGAAATATTGCTAAACTTACCCTTCCGAGGTTGATATTCATAGTTCACTTTTTTTCTAAACTCATCAAGCAATCTGTATTTATAAAAATAGTAATCATCTGGATATTTCAATGCTAAATATAATTTGGGCGGTTATCATTTAAACTCTCGCAAAGGCTTCGGATCAGAGCTTGAGGTAAGTGTTCACCCGGAGTCACGGGCATTTCACTCTGTTCGTTGCCTGTAATCTGACGATGGTATTTCCTTCAGGGGATACCTTGCATCAAGTGTGCCGTCTTAAGACTTGCAACCTTTTGAGCACCAGCCACCACAGAGGATGCCAGCAACAAGGGCAACATTCGATGCGCCCCGGTCTTTACCCGTTTGTCCACCTGATATGATTTTCTTGAGCACATTAAACCTCACCAAAAGTGGACTCTATGCCACCCGAGTTCCTAACCTATTTTGACCTCAACCGATGACCTTTATGCTATTGACTTGACTATCAGGGAACCAAAGAACATACTATGATTACTTATTCCATTACGACAAACCCAAAATCAATAAAGTGAGGTCTCAATGGGCAAATGGGAAGATCCACTGACACAGATTATTGCAGCGCATATCGATGTTTATCAGGATCTATTTCTTAAATGCGCTCCGGGAGCAAAACACCCTCTGCGGATATGGAAAACATCCTTCAATTTAGGAGACAAATATTGGCCACAATATTACCCAGGTAGAGGTAAGAAAAGAATCGATCTCACCTTAATCGACGAGAGTGAACAGCACCTCATCGTTGTTGAAGCTAAATTACCCAAGCCAATAAGATCGCACTGTGATTGTTCAAAAAATCTCTGCCCGATCTGCCAAATCAACGACTACGAAAAGATGCTTCACGAAGACATCGAGACAGAGAATACTCAGATGACTATACATAAAATCCTCCTGCTATTCCTCAACGAGGAGGCAAAACGATGGCAGAGGAAACATCAGCAACAAATGAAAATGAGCAACATTTCACTACAACCATTCCCACCTGTTCAAACACTCATACAATCGGTCATCTCCTGCACCGAAGGTCACGGCCATATGCTCTTTGAAAAAGTGGGTGACGCCTACAAAGAAAAGGATGGACCGCGAATATGGCCAATCCACCACCCCAATGTTTTTCTTCCGTGTGAGCACGGCCGCTACACCCCTTGGCCGACCAGCGAACCCAAGCAGGAAGCCTTTAACATCCTCCTTGACTTAAAGAAAAAGGGGAAGACAGTCACGGAAGAAGAATACCTATCAATGTGCAGATCAAGAGGCGCAGGCAGAAATAACCTTAAAGCCGACGGTCGCTTCTCATTCAACAAAGCATTACAAAAAAAAGGCCTTATTCTCTTGGAGTGGCCATAGCAGTCACTCCCCAGCTTTAGCCTCTATGAATAGTTCAAGAATTTCAAAAGCTCCCTGTCTAAATGCTCTTGCTTCCTTTAAACTAATCCCTCCTGTGTGAGCGGCTCTGTTTCTCGTCGCATTCAGACTTCTCAATTTCTTGCTTACTTGTCTCGAAGGCTTATCAGTGAAATTAACAATGCTCAAACTATCGAATTCTGGACGAGCTATTGCACTTGCAAAAGCCCCCAAACTAAATCCTATACCACCTTCCCTCCTACGAAACACCTCCTCGAACCCGGTTAAGTCTCCACCAAGTCGTTTTGCTTTGGCTATTACGGGTTGATAGATTGCCAATTCCAACTCAATTACTATCGCACCGTGTATGTTCAAAACACAACCACTGAAATCCTCAAGATCCACGCAGAATGGTAGATTCAGATCTCGCTCTGCAATTATTAAACACTCTTGCGATTTAGCCTCCAAATGAGTCCAGAAAGCACACTCTTTTTTTAAGATGGCACTGATTTGCTCCTTAGAAGCGTTTGGGTGACTAATTTCGCGCCGGAGTTGAGTATTAGAAGCTTCAATTTGAGAGGTGA
>JABIFK010000035.1 GCA_018650745.1 Candidatus Latescibacterota bacterium
CGGCTCAAGAAGCACTCAAACGGGGTTACCTTCTATGTAAGTTTGCACGAGGGCAATTGGCAGAAGATAGAAAAGGACGCCCGGCAAATGGCGTCCAGGTTCTCTATCCTGAATATGATTGGGGCACCATTGCCATTTGGGCTTGGGGACATGGTGTTGTGCTCGATGCATTGGATCGCATGGGTTATGTGGACATGGAAAAGATCGTTGCGACGGGGCATTCACGCGGTGGGCAAACAGCTATTGCAGCAGGTATTTTTGACGAACGCATCTCCGTTGTCGTACCCTGCACTGGTGGATATGGATCGTGTGGTACATTGCGCATTCGAGATCCTGAGGGTGTTCGCGGAACAGAGGACATCATTGAAAAATATTTAATTCCCGCAGCAGCCCATTGGCACACACCGCGTTTTCACGAGTTTGCCGGACATCAAAATCAATTGCCCTTTGATGCCCACACCCTCATCGCACTCATTGCACCGCGCCCAATGCTCAATACCAATGCAACAGAAGACCCATTTAACAATACCTTATCTATTGAAGCGGGTATTCATGCTGGGCGAACGGTATATGAGTGGTTTGGCCACAAGGATCGGTGCAGCCTACATTGGCGACCAGGTGCCCACGCACAAAAAGAAGAAGACTGGCAAGCCCTCTTAGATTTCAGTGATAAGCAGTTTTTCGATAAAAAAGAGATAAGCACATTCAACCAATGGGTGTACCCAGACTTTAGGCCAGAACTCTCCTGGGAAGCATCCAATAAGCGCAATTTCTCTACATAAAAGTCAGCCAGTACGTGTAAAGAATTGCCAACCAATCAAAGGGATTATAGGTTTTATCTATAATCCCTTTGGCATCTTTACACAACACACCATTTTTTATTTGCTCTGCTGTATAAAATACATCATCATGCAGAAGCATATACTATCAAAAACCCGAACATAACGACCAGTATTCATTGATGCTTACCTGGAGGCACACAATATGACCCCACATATGGAACCGGTCAAAGACGCCAGTGCTTGGACTGCGGCAGATTTAGAGCGCGACCCATCTTGGCAATTCAGCCTCACAGCTCAACAACAAGATGAATTGGACAAAGCCCTTCAGGAAGTCAATAAACGTGGCCTTAATTTTGCCGAAATAACCCAAGCAGACTTCCCACTGCCCAGCTTAAAAGACACCCTCCAAGACCTCCTGCACGAACTACGCAATGGCAGAGGCTTCACCGTGCTTTCTAACTTCCCAACAGATGGATATGATTTTAAGGACTTAGAAAAATTGTACTGGGGCCTGTGCACACACCTTGGAACAGGTGTCACACAAAACAAAGAAGCGGGCCTCATTCATTACATCACAGACGGCAAATTGGCCCCACAACAAGGGGCACGCATTCTGGGCAAACCCACGCCCAGTGCATTACATGTTGACCTCTCAGACTGTGTGGGCCTTTTCTGTGTTCGCCAAGCACCTGACGACCCGCGCAGCTTGGCCGCCAGTTCCATGACAGTTTACAACGAAATTCTCCGCCAGCACCCCGAATATCTGCCCAGACTCTATGAAGGGTTTATTTGGAACAGAGTGGACACCTACCCAAACGAAACGCCATTCTCAAACTTTAAAGTACCCGCATTCAGTGCCGCCGAAGGTGTTGTTACCTGTCGATTCCATCCAGGTTGGATTCGTGGTGGCATGAAAAAAGCGGAGCAAAAACTCACAGAAAAAGAAATTGAAATCTTCGACTTCATTGCCCAAACAGCAATAAAAAACAGCTTCGCCTTTCCACTGCACACTGGCGACATTGCCTTTTTTAACAATTATACCGTATTTCACGGAAAAGAAGGGTATGAGCCCGTCGAAGATGAAGGCAAAAAGCGTGTGCTCTTACGCATCTGGTTAGATCTGCCAAACGTGCGTCCATTTGCCGATGAAGGCAATGTGCGTTACGGTGTTGTTCGCCACGGCAACATGGGCTGGACGGCCGCCGAGATCTTGGCAGGAAACCACCAGTCACCACATAAACGCCGTGAAGATGGCATTCCAGAGGTCGCTGAAGCGAGATAACCATTTACGTAGAATGGCGTCATTCGGGAGCCTTCCACAGGGTAATTTTTGAGAGCGAAACCAATTATAAAGGGCTTCTAATGGAGCAAATTGAACGATGTGACGGGTGAAAACAATCAATCTCAGCTTGACCGTCAGGAGAAGGCTTTTTATACTTTCTATATTCTCACCAACGCTTCACCCCAGTACAAACGATAATCCTTGCCAATTTTAAGATTATTTGGGCAGAGGAAGGAGAAACAACAAAAGATGGACGTTTTTCTTGAAAAGATGCTGAGGCTTTCTATGAACGTGATGGTCACCAGCATGGAAACCATGGCCAAAACCATGCACGAGATTCAACAAAATTCAGAAAAGTCAGATGAGAGTGAAGATATATATGGAAATGATGTTGGGCAAAGTTCAGCATTTGGTAACGTTTCCAAACTTGCAATTATGCCATTTTTTGAAATGTCCAAGATTCCAATGAATGTTTTTGCCTCCGTTGTAGAAACGATTTCTCAGGCCAAGACGGAGATTCAAACACCCGACGCACCCGACGATGAGATCAATACGGAACCAGAAGAAGAAAACTATGACGCAGAAGTCGTCCCATTAAGTGAAGAAGAAACCACCCAAGAAACCAAAGCCATTTTGACAGAAGAAATAGAAGAGACATCTCAAAAAGCCTTATGGCAAATCGGCAGATCAGGTCGTACAGAATTGCAAAGCAGATGGACTGCCACTTTTGACTATCATGTCGGAACAGACATAGATGAAATCAACAATCCAACCATCCCGCATCTTATCGCGGTAAAAGGTGGACCGAAGTCTAAAGGCGCAACAGAGAAACTCAATATCCACTTTTCCCTGGACCGTGACTATCAAAACGGTGAATTGGCGTTCATCTATGACCGGTGGGGAGCAGAAAAAGACCTCGTCTTTGTTGATGATGAATTGTTGACACCAATTGCCGGCGCGGGGAAAGGCAGATTCAAACATGTTGCCCTCTCGCTCAATAATGTCTCAACAGGCGACCACATCATTACAATTACGACCTCTGGCGAAACAGAAGCCGGCGAACACCGCATTGATTATATAAAACTTGTAGAAATAGAAAACCCCGCGGAACACGGCTAAAAAAGTGTGCCGATCACATTTTAGCCAACGCAAGTCATAACGCCCAGAATTGCTTTGTATGATCGCTTGAAACATTTGATTTTTTTTGATACAGCCCATCCATCAACACACAATGGGAACAATACAGTATGCAAGAAGCAAAAAAACAACCGTCGAGAGCTGAGTTGCTCGCGCACATTAGAGAAACGTATCTGTTTGAGAACCTTGACGAAGATGTCCTGCAAGATCTGTCAAAGGACCTCACCTGGGTTAGCTTAGAACCTGGAGAAAACCTCTTCCACCAAGGCGATCACAGCGACTCGACATACTTGGTGATTGATGGTCATTTGAAGGTTGCCATTAACTTGGACGACGGCAGTGAGATGTTTGTTGGTGAAAACAAACCGGGTCAGTTGGTCGGTGAGATGGGCGTTTTTACGGGGCAAAATCGTACAGCGAGCATTTAC
>JABIFK010000233.1 GCA_018650745.1 Candidatus Latescibacterota bacterium
CAACTTTTGGGATATGCATTCTCAACGGGATAAAACGTCAACTCTCTACTGATATCGGGGTGTGCATCTGTTATTTGGGTCATATCAAATACCTGCCCGAAAGTTGCCAATGGCCTCAGACGTGCGCAAATAACGATCATATAAGCGCACTGCCTGTACATCCAGTCCTACCCGTAGTTTTTTAGCCCCATTCACATGATACAGACTGGGGCTAAAACGCCCCCACCCAAATTGACGATGCCTGCCACCATCACACAACACACCATCAACCACAAACGTAATCACCTTTGGCCCACCATCAACAATGGCCACCACATGGTGTAATTGCTCTGGCTGAATCAAATCAGGATCACAATCCCATCGGTTCTCCGTGCGCCCATCATTAATAATCACTTCAACCGTACCCCGATCGGTGGTCATCAAACAAATGCCTTGGCCGTTATCCAACCGTGCATCCAAAAGCATCTGTCCGCCATCCAAAAAGGCCAACTCAAACCACACATCCAACGTAAATCCAGTACGCAAATCACTCAAACCATACGGCGACTCCGTGTCCCGTTTGCTAAATGCAGCCAAAGTCGGCATCTCAACTTCTGTGACAATATTTTTACCCAGATCTAAAACACAGCCACCTTGTGCAACCGCGCGGTTTTCAAACTGCCCCCACATCCCCTCAAGCAATGAGGGGTCCACCTCGTGCACACGCGCCACTTCTTTTTGGGTCTCTGCCAAATAATATTTCCCACCTTCTTCTATCAAGTCGGGATAACTCATACGTATATAAGGGTCATCATCATACATCACAATCTCAGGTTCAGACCACTGGATCACTTTACCAGCGGGTGAATCGACCTCCACGCCCCCACACAACCACACCGGATTGCGATCTTGATAGGCCATACCCCGCCTATCAGGATGCTCCAAAATAAACCGCCCCCCATGATTGTGAAACCAATACAGAAAATGGCCATTTTCACATCGCCATGCAAAATTTGCTGCACGCGGATGCTTCATCAAACGCCCATTGGCATACGTCTTATATTCAGGGATTGACCATGTGTGACCACCATCGCGACTATATGTACAAGCCGGATGTCCATCGATTGTGCGATACACACAATAAAAAGACCCATCGCTCAAAACAGAGTAACTCTGTTCTTCTGCAACAGGTCCACCTTTAGGAGGCGTACGCAATCCCGCATCGCCATCGGGCAAAGTTTCCCACGTAATCTTGTTGGGATCACCTTCGGTTAAAATATTCGAACTCTTAAGCAACACCCCTTCAGAACGCGTAAAAAATCCAGCCCCAAATCCACCGACCTTGTGAAGTGAAACATACGCCGCTTCATCTGTTGTGATGGCTTTGCCCACATTCCAAAAATAACGCAACGCCCCACCATCGGCATTCTCGCGATCAATGGCCATCTCGCGCACATCCACATCATAACGATTATCCGACCACGTCAATCCATGATCATCACTATACTTAAACACAAAATGACCGAGCGAATCGACGCGTCGACAAAATCCATCTGTATAGGGCGGATTATCGGCCTTCACTTCACGTACATTATCGGTGTTATGATTGTAAAATACATACACACGCCCCGACGGCACCTTCAAAATCACCGCATAAGATGCCTCAACCCCATCGCTCGGTTCCACATCCACCAACGACGACCACGTGTGCCCCTGATCTGTGCTGCGTGTCGAAACAATATGCTGCCCCGATTGCCCTTCATGCCCCGACCCCGTTGTCATAATACACAACCAAGCCCCATCATCGGTCTTCACCATAAACGGCTGATCACAATATCCTTCACTGGGAATTTCCCAGCCCCTCGACAAATGTCGCCAATCTGATATCTCTGCCATTACCCCAACAACCTCTTTTCTTTGCTCTTAAATCCTTCTTCAAACCGTCTCTGCATCGGCGTGCGCGTTTCACCCACCGGTGGATTTTTTGCAATGGCGTGACACAATGTAATCATGCCATCTGAGTCCGAAATCGAAATATATTCTGGTGCAGGCCAA
>JABIFK010000034.1 GCA_018650745.1 Candidatus Latescibacterota bacterium
GAAGACCACGCCCGTTCAATGCCCACAAAATTTCGATCGGGATGCTGCTGTGCCAAATCCACCAAAAATTGACCATTCCCAAACCCAATTTCCACCACCAATTCCCCCGATCGACCAAATACTGCATCCCAATCAATCGGCCAATCCAAACCCTGCCACGGCACCCAATATTTACAAATTGCTTCACTTAACGGTAAAGACATTGCATCACTTTCTATTTAGTACTTTGTCATCAGGTATCAAACGGGCATCTAACTTATACAATCACCACCAGCCTGTCAACACACCCTCTGCATGCAACACAATCAAACACACAAAGTCTATTTGAAGCGCATTTCTCATCTCACCAACATACCCAAATACGACACGCTTGACGACCATACATAAAAGAAAGAATTGTTCAATAAAGAACAATCCTTTTATAAACAGCGATCAACAAAAATGACACCGCTCCTCCAATTTCATTCTGTAACTTCTCAACCTATTCATTACCAACAACAGTATTGCGCGTTTTATCCTCCGCCAATCTCAATTATCCTATTTAAACTCCAAAACCAACTCATCAATCTCTTCACCACGTGCATGGACAAATCCCTTGGTTTCCTCAATTTGCACGAACCCACACGTCTCCAAAACACGCCGCGAACCCACATTGTCTTTAGCAACTCGCGCATCCATCCAAAATCATCCAATATGTTAATCCAACAAAATATCCAAAGTTTGCTCCGACGCATCAATCAACGGATGATTCACGTCTTTAAGCGGAAGGTCCACAACCTGTCTACTTTGAGCCGACTGATAGGCCGCCATCTTTATTTGCATCACAGCAAGCCCATTGTGCACACTCGTTATAGGTTCCATATCCAGCTCAATACAATCAAGCAAATGCTGCACACACGGAAACAACATTGCCTCAGCTGGCGGTTCAACCGCAACAGACTCACCGTTCACCACAATCGATTTACGCGTCACCTGTGCCGAAATCCCATTCCCCGTCACATTGATCGCATCAGCCTCTACACCCGTACCTTTCGCTTTAGATCGCCCTAACGTCAACGTGGCCACCAACTCATCATATTCACACCACAGCGTGGCAATATCCTCAGAACCAAAAGCTTCGTACTCTTCAAAATAAACGTTATGCATTCGGCACAAAACACGATTCGGCAGGCCAAATAACCAATACATATAATCCACTGCATGACTGCCCAGATTCATCAACTCACCGCCACCATTTTGTCGCATGGGTGTTGGGTAACTCACATAGTCCATCAAGTTACCCTCAAATTGTTTCACGCTGCTGTGCGTATAAGCCACCACATGCCCAAACTCCCCATCATCTATCGCCTGTTTCAACCGTACCATCGCGGGCATAAACCGCAAGGGATACCCCAACAAGACTTTCACACCAGACCCCGAAACCGCCTCCACAATTTCTCGCGCTTCAGTCGCAGTACGACCCAGTGGTTTATCAACCAACACATGTTTGCCATTGGCAACCGCCTTTTCGATCAACGGTCGTTTCAAGTAAAAATCCGTGCAAATCGAAACAATATCCACATCCGGGTTCTCAAGCACAGCGTCATAATCGGTGACAACATCAACACCATACAGATCTTTTAATGCACGCCCCTTTTCAACATTGTGCTCTGCCGCCGCAACAATGCTACAATCTGGGTGATGATGCCACACAGGCCCAAAAGTATTTTGATGCGCCCGATTGCCAATCAATCCAATGCGATAAGCCATGCCTATTCTCCCTCTATGCTGAGCCAGCTACGATATTCAGAATCAACATCCTTCATATCTTCATAAAGCCAAACCATGCGATCGCAAAACCACATTTTGCCAAACCAAGAAACCAATCCACCCGACAATGTCGGGAGCAGCATATTAAAAACAGCACCCACAATTGCAATCAAAAAACCAACACCTGCAACCACAGACAAAAAAAGCGCCCATTGCGCGTGATGATTCGGAATCGGACACGTAGAACGATTGAGCCAAACACGTTCACCAAACGTCACCTTAGAAGCCCAATTATCCGTATTGCGAGGTATAGAAAACAGCCTTGGATTTATCCATAACCAAAAGCAGGCAGTGCCAACAGACGCGAAACTCCACCAAGCCAAAGGCCGAATGCTCCACACCGCCAAAAGCATAATAGGCAAACCTGTAACAACCCGAGTCCAAACACTCCACGGATTTGCATGACGCGCCCACGTCGCATCGTCCATAGACATCAGTTTCGAAAAAACATTTCCGCCACGTTGTGTCTCATCTTGATTCATGCAAAAGCCTTTCACCCAATGTATTCATCATCAAGATGCCCACAAATCCGTACTGAGATATTTCAATCCCGAATCATTAATCATTGTCGCCACCACTTTACCCTTCAAAGGCCCTTTCAAAAGTTCAATCGCTGCCGCAACATTCGCACCCGAAGAAAACCCTGCAAAAATACCTTCTTGTTCAGCCAATTTCCGAGCCGTTTCAATCGCTTGTTTATCCGAAATATCTAAAAAGCCATCCATGTATTCTGTATCCAAAAACCGAAGATCCGCTTTTGAATACCCACCCCCCTGAATACGATGCCCCGCATTTGTAACAGCCTTACCAGCCAACACTGCTGCTCCTTTCGGCTCAACCACAAAACATTGAATATTCGAATCATATTCCTTAAATGCCGCCGCACACCCAGCAAAAGTCCCACCCGACCCCACAAAATCACAAAATCCCTGAATGATCCCATTCGACTGTTCAATAAACTCCGGCCCCGTATGTAAATAATGCGCCCGAAAATTCCCTTCCAACTGAAATTGATCTGCTCGAAACGCTTTTCTCTCTTTAACCAACCTTTGCGCCTCTATCTCAACCAATTCCAAATCACCACCCGATACCTGCCCAGAAACAGAATCGGGCAATTGATCTACAAGCACAACCTCAGCACCCAAAGCCCGCATCATACGCGCCCGCTCACCCGAATTCCCCTTCGACATCACCGCCACAAACGGATACCCTTTCACACCACATACAATCGCCAAACCCGTGCCCGTATTCCCACTGGTCAATTCCACAACCGTCTGCCCAGACTTCAGCTCACTCCGTTGCTCAGCATCTTCAATAATCTGCCGAGCAATCCGATCCTTTTTAGACAATCCTGGATTCAGGTAATCCAACTTTGCCAAAAGTCTGCCATCCAAATCTTTGCATATTCTACTCAACTCAACCAATGGCGTTGAACCCATGGCCTCTACAACCGAAGGAATAAGCGTATTTTCTCTCGTCATTTCCATCCCATTCTCAGCTACAACATCAGAAATTCACAATCAATGATACCGCCCATATTCCTGAATGGCAGCCATAATCAACCGCATACCCGTCAGACGTGATCCATCATTGATACTGCCCGCCGTCGCAAAAACCAAGCCTCTTTTCTCACGCGCCATTTCAAAATCGCGCAAAAACTCAGCCACCATATTCACTTCCTCATTGCGGCTAAATGTAAACGGTGCCAGTTGCCCATGAATCACAGCCTTGGGTAAATGCTCACGAATTTCCGAAACAGTCAAGTTCGGCCCAAGATTAACAGTGGTCAATTCCAACTGCCCCAACAAGGGCAACAAATGGCCCATATCAGAATCTGAATGCTGCCCTCTACGATCACCAGGGTTCGGACAATATCGCTTGAAGACTTTCTCCAAAATAGGATAACCAAACAACGCATACATCTCAGCATTCAACATCGCACAATTATCATCCAACCAATAAAAACCATGTGGCGCATCTTCTTTTGTATATCCACCCTCTTCATCCAAAACACGCGCCCGTTCAAGCATCGCCCGCGCAATCACATTTGAAAACCGCACAGCCAAATCGGGGTCATCTGCAATCAAATAAATCAAATTTTCCACACCATAAATAGACATCGCAAACGTAACCGGCCCCCGTTGTGATCGATACAACGGCACCTTCCCCCCCAACCCAACAATGCGATCTCGAGTCAAATCCCACCCCTCAGGCAACATAAAGTCGCGCAAATTCTCCAACCGTTTCTCCACCCGATCCAGCAATGCAGCCAACTCATCGGGCGTCTGCGCCGACGGCATCAACCAATACGACATATCTTCCCACCGATTCTCCGCCTCAAAAATATCGTGCAATGCCTTAACTTCCGGCCATTGTAAATCTGGGTTAGATGGCGTCTCTTTCAAAAGTCGCCGCCCAACAATCTTCTCTGCCGCATCATTATACCGCCGCGACAAAGGGATCAAATACGCCTCATCATGCCTGAGCTTATACCATTCTTCCTTCACACCAAATTCCTGAAACGCACACTCCGCCCCCATACCAATCCCCAACGGCACCTGAGGACAAGCCTCACCCCACGGATCTTCCAAAGCCTTCTGATCATCTTCCCAAAAACGCACCAAATCCACAGATGCCAACCCACCATTTTGATGACTCCGATCAACCAATCCTTGAGCCAAAGCCAAATGCTCTTGTGTCACGTACACACTCATTCTCGCCTCCTACTTCACAGTTCAAATTTCATTGTACACCCTTCTATATTCCGAAACGCCTTCTAAACCGCGCTTCGTATCCATTTCAACTCCCCTTAAATATACCTCCACACCCCAAACAAACCTCCAATACACCCACAAAAAAACTCGCCACACTGTGACGAGTTTTCCTTTTCAATACATATCTACGCGCAGCTCCACTGCTTATTGTAGGCTACGCCTCTGCGTGACTCCGCCAGCATTGATGGGAGAAGTTGGGCAGGGTTCCGTGCCCTTCCTCATATTCTTCCTTCCGTGTATTTCCGTGATCAAAAAAAGGCAGATCCAAGCGTGGAGGGTACGCCCGAATCTGCCTTAAACACCCAAATAAACTGGGTGTAAAAACTACGCCATCACCGCTTCTTTCACATCGCGGCGGGCTTCCATTTCATACTTAACACGTGCAATAGTCCGAATGTGATCGGCCTTGCCTTCTTCTTCTGCCATTGCATAAGCCAAAGCCAACAAACCCAAGTTTGCTTTGCGTTCGATATCTACTTGATCTTTATTTTCCATAACAACCTCAAAAAAATTATTAGAATTCATTCTATTTTCTCATGATATGTATTACAACCGTTGACAATGTAGATCATAACAAACTTATTGTCAAGTTTTTCTTCTACTTTTTATATACTTTTAATAACCTTCTTTAATAGTTTGGTGTTGTTTTCTGGTAACAATTGCCTACCAAACAGGCCCAAAAAAACACTAAGCACATATATTACAAACATTTACACGGACACTCTGTCTAAAACACTTTGTGGTTCATTCACAGCAACCCCCTTCTTTGCAAATCGATAATGTGACACCCCCCACTCCTGCCCCTCGTTGAATCCCCACAATTCTGAGCATGCCAAAAAGAAAATCCGCCACCTTTGAAACCAGATATTGCGCTCATCCGCACCATAGTGTTCACCCAAAACCTCCAAAACCTCGGCTTTGTGTTTGCCCATGTTGGCCAACCAAGCATCCGCTGTCTTGGCATAATGACGCCCATCAACAGCCCAATGATCTTCAATGGTCACATCGTCTTGGAAGTACAAAAACAAATCATCTGAGGGCATAATGCCCCCCGTAAAGAACAGCTTGCCCATCCAATCGTTCTCGCCCGTCGTCTCAAACCGATAAGGAAAATCACGGTGCGTAAACACATGAATAAACACCTGACCCTCATCCTTTAACCAACCCGCAATGCGATTGAGCATCATCCGATAATTTCTCAAATGCTCAAACATCTCCACAGAAACAACACGGTCATACGTTTCTGGAGCTTCAAAATCATTCATATCCGATGTAATCACCACCACATTGTTCAAGCCCCGCTTCTCACATTGGGCTTCTATAAACGCACGCTGGGGTTTAGAATTAGACACCGCTGTAATTTGACTGTTTGGATAATGTGACGCCATCCACAAAGTCAACGAACCCCAACCACAACCCAACTCCAAAACATCCTGCCCATCTTCCAACACGGCACGTTCACACGTCACAGCCAACATCGCCGCTTCGGCATCGCTCAATGTTTCATTTCCCGTTTCAAAATAACAACTGCTATACTTCAAATGATCGCCCATCACATATTGAAAAAATTGCGGCGGCAATTCGTAGTGTTGATCATTGGCTGCTTCGGTATGCAATGCCACAGGGCTGTTGTCCATATGTTCAATAAACGTACGCTTCATGCGATTTTGTACTTCGCACGATCCCATATTTTCACGATCCAATCGCTGCTGCTGCAAACCACGAATACCATGTCGAATCAAAAAATCTGGCAGCAATCCTTTTTCTGCCAATCGAATACCAAAGCTCATTTTCTTATCCTCGTTAAAAAGCGTTAAGCAGAAGTTTCCACAGGTGTCTATGCCTTAGGCGGCAACGGAAAAAAAGCACTCGTCTCTTCTTGATAGCGCCGATAATCTTCTCCACGACTGACCAACGCGCGTTTCTCCGTGTAGGGAATACCTGTCACCCGAAACAACAAAAACAACATGAACACAGGCCCGGCCAAAGAAAGGTAAAAATAATCCGACCCCACACTCCACAACACATAACTCCACCAGTGTAACCACTCAAAGAAATAATTGGGATGTCGGGAATATTGCCACAGCCCCGCCCGACACGTCTTGCCTTTGTTCTCAGGTTGGCGTCGCCAACGCGCCAATTGCCCATCGGCAATCATCTCACCCACCACCGCAATCACCCACATGCCCACACCCAGTCCATCCCAAATTTGAAACCCTTCCACACCATTCATTTGTCCCAGTACAATGGGTGTCACAAATACAAGCACAAAAAACGCCTGGGCCTGATAAAACCAGAACATATTGCGCGACGTATTTTCACCCCACGATTCGCGCAACATCTGATACCGTCCATCCTCTTCCTCTGCCTTAATCACACGATCCACCAGCAAGTGAATGGCCAAACGGAATGCCCACACAGCGCCCAACACCCCCACCAACCATTGTCGAGCGGCATATCCATCAAACCACCACACAAACCC
>JABIFK010000052.1 GCA_018650745.1 Candidatus Latescibacterota bacterium
ACGTATGCCGATCCACCAAACTGATCACAAATTCATTTTTCCATCCATCGGTATGCGGCAACTGTCCAATCTTCTCAGCATCCATCCCCGTCAAACAAGCTGCTGCCGACAACTGAACCCCACTTGCTGCACCACACGATATAAATGCTGCGGGCACCCCAATTCGTTCTGCCAAATATTCGCCAGCCTTCACAACCAAATCGTTCAAGTCTATAAACGAACGAGACGCTTCTCTCATCGCATCAAGCACTTCAGGTGGCATCAAGCTGCCACCCAAGGTCGTAATCGTACCACTGGCATTGATAAAAGGCTTAATACCCAATTTTTCATATGAAATCATATCAGCCATCCTTGATTAATACGGAAAGGTATCTGACTCGGGTGCCTGCGACAACTCTGCCAAAAATCGGCCCGTGCCTTCTACAGCAGAATTCAATACCGTCTCTGCCTTTTTTGCCGAAGACTTGGTCGCATCCCCACCCGCTGAGGCAGGAATATACAAATGCCATGGACGCACAAAGTCCACTTGAAACTCTTTCATTGTTTCCAACTTGGGATAATGAAAGGGATTGTTTGTGATCTTGTCTTCTCGCACCAATTCGGGCCGCAAAAACATCACCTGCGAAGTCTCTTCTTCACCGGCATGATCACTCCTGTTTTCCCAGACTGATTTTGCATCCACAGAAGCACACGTCGTCGTATGAATCAAAGCCGTAAATAAGTCATCTTGTGCTGCCAAATCACGCTGTACGGCTCGAATCACATCGGGGTTGCCACCATGTCCATTGATAAACACAATGCGATGCACATCTTCTGACCGACACAGCGCCACCAAATCTTTAAGCAGGCTCATAAATGTGGGCACTTGCATACGACAAGCAAATGGAAACGCCCGAAAGTTGTTATTCAGACTGATGCGCTGTGTCGGCAAACACACCACCTTGCCCCCCAACTCATTGGCCTTCTTCACGCCTCCATAGGCCACATATTGTACCTGAAAACTATCCGTACCAAAAGGCAGTGCTGGCCCGTGGGGTTCCGTAGATCCGATAGGGATCAACGCCACATTTGGCTTCAGCCCCTTGACGTCGTCAATCGTCATTTCTTCCAAAATACCCGAGAAATTCTCTGCCATTATCGCCTCACACCTAAAATTGCCCAAACTTATTACGAACCAACATGATAGGTTGCCTAAGCCACCCTGTCAAGCCATCAAATACTGCAAAAAAGTTTCAAAAAAAGTGCATTTTAGGGGGGGAGGGGGGGCTTGTGCGACTCATTTTGAATCCCTATTTTTGAAATTGGAGACCTGCCTACTCCTTGACCAGCCCTCAACCTTTAGGTAAATTGATGCTTCCATTGATTTTATGAACAAAAAGGAGTCATTATGGGAAGCACATTTGGCCGAGCCTTTCGCATCACCACGTGGGGAGAATCTCATGGCGGCGGTGTGGGTGTTGTATTGGATGGATGTCCACCGGGCTTGGAAATATCGGCAGAAGAAATTCAAATAGAACTCGACCGGCGCAAACCCGGCCAGAGCAAAATTACCACTCAGCGCAAAGAAGACGACCGCATAGAAATTCACTCCGGTCTTTTTGAGGGTAAAACACTTGGCACGCCCATTTCGATGATGGTATGGAACAGCGACGCACGCTCCAAAGACTATGAAGAAATGCGCACCAAATATCGGCCCTCTCATGCCGATTATACGTATCAACAGAAATATGGCATTCGCAACTGGACAGGCGGTGGACGCGCCAGTGCTCGTGAAACCATTGGTCGTGTGGCCGCAGGGGCAGTTGCGCGCAAATTACTCGCTCAAGACTATGGTATCGACATCATCGCCTATGTGCGCCAAGTGCATACCCTTGGCATCAATATTGATCCCATTAGCGTTACACGTGAACAAGTAGAAGCCAACATTGCACGCGTGCCAGATGCAGAGATGGCCGAAAAAATCATCGACCGCATTGACGCCGCACGCAAAGACGGTGATTCGCTCGGTGGTGTGGTTGAAGCCGTCGCACACAACACGCCGCCAGGATGGGGCGAACCCATCTTTGACAAACTTGAAGCCGATCTCGCCAAGGCCATGCTATCATTGCCTGCCTGCAAAGGATTTGAATCTGGCTCAGGCTTTGCGGGCATCAGCATGACCGGCACTGCGCACAATGATCCCTTTTATAACGATGGCAGCGGCGTTCATACACGCACCAATTACTCTGGTGGCATTCAAGGTGGTATCTCAAATGGTGAACCCATCATCATTCGCACCGCCTTCAAACCCACCGCCACGATCTTGGCCGAGCAAGAGACTGTTGACGTCGATGGCAAAGCCACTACCCTTAAAGGTCGCGGTCGTCATGATCCCTGTGTTCTACCAAGGGCTGTCCCAATTGTAGAAGCAATGATGGCACTTGTTCTCGCCGATCATTGCCTTCGCCAACGCGGGCAAAGAGGATAAGGCTCGACAAATCACTGTCGAGCCTTCACTACTTAATTTATGAATCCAAATATCTTCCACTGCACAAAAGACAACGCCACGCACACCTACCAGTTCCCGTGGCGCAACTTTACGCACCTCTTAAAAGCGCGGGCCGAGAATACCCCCAACAAACCCGCGCTCATCTTTCACGACTGCGACACCGATGCACGTAATATCGTCACCTATGCAGAGTTTGAAAGACAAACGGCTGCGCTTGCCGGTCATCTGCATCGCGATTACAATATCCAGCCAGGTGATTGCGTCAGCCTTGCCTTGCCCAACTGCGCCGAAATCCCCTTGCTCACGCTGGCTCTCTTTCGCCTCGGCGCAACCTCCGTTCCGCTCGACCTTGCCAAAGACGTGCCCGAGCGCAAGCGTTATAAAATTGAAAATGCAAAATCCAAGCTGCTCATTGTATTACCCGAGCATTATGAAAAAGAGTATGAAGAATTACCAGATATAAAGATCGCTACAACGGATCATCTCCTTTCTGCCGATGCGCCAGATGCTGACTTGGAACCTGAATGGTCGGGCGATGCGACACTTGAGCAAGGTGCCAACATTGTCCTCTACACCTCTGGCACAACAGGTCACCCCAAGGGTGTCTTACTCACCCGCCAAAGCATCACGTCTAATGCAGACGGTATCATTCGCTGGTTGGGATTTGACGAAAACGAACGCTTGAACCTCGTGCTTCCCCTTCACCATGTGAATTCTACCGTCTTCTCCATCACCAGTCTCATGGTGGGTGGCACGCTCATTCTCAACTCGCGTTACAGCGTCTCGGCCTTTTGGCGCGTGGTTGCCCAAGAACAGGCCACATCGGCCAGTATCGTACCCACCATTATGGCAGACCTACTCTCACGCAAAGAAGAAGCCGATCCACACGACATTTCATCCCTTAAAAAGATTATGATCGGTTCGGCCCCCGTACCCGCCAAAGTTGCAGGCGAATTCTTCGATCATTTTGGCATTCCCCTCGTACAAGGGTATGGCTCTACCGAAGTCAGCTTACGCGTCACAGGGGTGCCGCCCACCTTACCAGAAGATCAATATCGCGACATCTTACAACAAAACAGCATTGGTGCAGAACTATCAAATAACAACATCCGCTTAGACGGCGATCCGCCCGAAGGCGAGCCGGGTGAAATTCTTGTGCGTGGCCCAGTCACAGCAGATGGGTATCTCAACCAACCCGAAGCAACCGACGACGTATTCAAAGATGGATGGTTTTATTCAGGCGACATGGGATTTTATCGGGATCTATACGGTCACCGTTTTTATTTTATGCACGGGCGAAAAAAAGAGATCATCATCAAAGGCGGTGTCAACATCTCACCCATTGCCGTTGAAAATGCGCTCAGAGATGCCTGCCCCGAAATTGCTGCGACCTATGTGATCGGCACCCAACACGAACGTTGGGGAGAAGACGTATGTGCTGCAGTTATTTTTAGCCCATCCGTCCAAAATCCCAAACAAGCCACAGATAATATTATTGAAAGCGGCCAAAAAGGACGTATTCCCAACCTCAGTACATACGAAGCGCCAACACGTATCATACCCATTACACAAGATGACCTTCCACTGACCTCAACGGGTAAAGTGCAACGTGGCGCGCTCAGAGAAAAAATTCAATCATGGATCGATAACAAGAAAGTATAAACCCCTATGGAAACCCGCATCACAACCGACAACGACCAGCTCAACCAACTCTACCCCACCGTCAAATCATTTCTCGAACAAGATCAAGTCACGTACACCATCGACGCTGAAACGGTTCACGGATATCGCAGCCCCGATTGCCCTGCTCTTTGGATTCGCGATCATTCAGACATTGTTCGGGGTGCCAAATATTTTGCCCCCGATATGACAAGTGCAGTCACCCACTTTGCAAACACACAATTGGGCAATGGCTCTTTTTTCGACTTTGTCACGTGCAACATGGACAACGAAAACTGGACCAAATATGTGCGTGTGCCCGTTGAAGCCGATGTTGAATACCGCTTTGTAAAAGCACTCTATCAAGGTTGGCAAACAACAGGGAATGATGAATGGCTTGCACAGATGTTGCCCCACGCCGAAAAGGCAATGCACTATATTATGACCCATCCTTGGCGATGGCACGAAGAACACCAATTGGTCAAACGTGCACTCACCATGGACACTTGGGATTTTGACTATATCTCACCCGACCAACCTTGGCTGAATTTCCAAATCACCGACGAAACGCATTGGGGCATCTTTTATGGTGACAATGCCGGTTATTGTGAAGCCTTTGGTCTCTTAGCCAAACTATATGCCCATCTCGGCCAAGACGAGAAAGCTTCCCACTGGAAAAACCAGGCACAAGGTATAAAAGAACGTGCCAATGCATTGTGCTGGAATGGCCGATTCTACACCCATCGTATTCCGCTTGATGATTTTCGCATTCAAGGTGTCGATGAAAATGAGCAACTCACGCTCTCGAATCCCATGGCCATTAACCGCGGTCTCAGCACACACGACATGGCCGTGGCCATGCTCAAAGAATACCAACACCGCAAAAAAACCACGGGCGCATTTGCCGAATGGTTCTCCCTCGACCCACCTTATCCCGACGGCTGTTTTGGTGATCCCAAACTCATCGGTGGTGCATATATCAATGGCGGCATATTCCCTCTCTCGGGTGGTGAACTTGCACGGGCAGCATTTGAACATGGTTTTGAATCTTACGGCGTTCAAATACTCACCCAATATGCCAACATGATTGCGGAAAGTGGTGAAACCTACCTGTGGTATTTTCCCGATGGCAGCCCATCATCAGAAGAAACCAGTACCAGCCCTGAGGCCACAGCAACCGATGGATGGGGTTCATCGGCCATGCTCTACGCCTTTGTTGAAGGTCTGGCTGGCGTGGTGGACACCGATCACCTCTTTAAAAAAATACGCCTATCTCCACGCTGGACAGCCGCAGATATCAAACAAGCAGATGTATCGGTTGCCTATGGTCCCTCGGATGCAGGCATTCAATACACCTACGCACAACATCAAGACAAACTGTCCTTATCTATAACAGGCCACTCACACGTTGACCTTCACACATTATTACCCCAAGGCCATCAAGCTTCAGCTGTCACACACAACGGCCACCCTCTCAATTTCAAACATGACACCGTAGAAAACAGTACGTATGTTGATGCATCTTTTGAATGCCAATCAACGGCAAACATAGAGATTACACTCTCCAATATTTGAGACATCAACGTTGAAAGATTTTTTATGAGAAACAAAGAAATCGACATCCTCATTATCGGTGGTGGCATGGCAGGGGTGTTTGCAGCCTTGGGTGCCAAAACACCTGATGTCTCGGTTGCGATCATTGAACCATCAAACGTGCTGGGCGGCCAAGGCACTGCTGGTGGTGTGGCAGGGTTCTGCGGAGACAGCCAACGTGTGAATGCCCCGTTTGCCGAGCTTGTTTCTACGTTGTCCGAACACAAATTGATCTCGCCTTACAAATCTATTGCAGATCGCAGACCTTTTGATCTGGAACATTGTGGATTTTACTTGCAAGAACAAGTATCCAAGGCCGGTGTAGAAATTTACTTTCACGCCCGAGCATTGGATGCCACAGCCGACAATGGCACCGTTACCTCTGTTCGTATTTCTTGTGCCTCAGATGAAATTCTTTTCAAACCCAAAATGGTCATCGATGCCACAGGGGATTGCGTTATCCCTGTACAAACCGAATTTGAAACCTTTCACGAAGCGGCCAACGTGCAATTGCCCATGAGCCTCTATTTCACACTCTGGGACTCCGGACAAAAAGTAACATCGCACTTACCGCTCGGATGCCCAACGTGGGAAACAGACGATGACTTGCCCATGACCACATTGCACATATTTGACTCGGGCAAAGTGGAAGTCAAAATGAAAGTGGTTGGTTTTGACGCCGCAGATGGCGAAAGCCTTTCCAATGCCGAAATTCATGCCCGACGTCACATGATGGGCCTGATTTATCATCTGCAAACGGTGGGATACCAAGGTAAAAAGCTCGACCAACACATCCTCGCCTCTGTCTCACGCCATATTGGCCAACGCGAAGGACGCCGCATCGTGGGCGAATATGTGCTCACCGAACACGACGTCACCCATGCGGCAACCTTTGACGATGTGGTTGCCGTTGGCACATATCACCTCGACTATCACTGGCCCGACAAAATGGAACGCGCAGGCACAGGCATCACCACAATGGTCGAACCGTATCACATCCCTCTTCGCAGCCTCATCAGCAAGGGGTCCAAGAATTTACTCGTGCCGGGTCGTGGACTCTCTGGTGATCAAATGGCTATGAGTTCCTATCGTGTGCAAGCCACCTGTGCACAAACGGGATTTGCAGCCGGTAAAGCCGCTTGGCAGTGTATCAAAGATCAAAGTGATCTGACAACTGTATCGGTATCAGCAGTACAACAAAACATTCAAAACAACGGGCAATTGCTCGACCTTTCAGAATATGGCGATTATTTACGCCATAAAATTCACACACACGAACACATCTTCGAAAACGCGCCATTCGATTCTTGCCACGCCTCATCCTTAGTTCAATTGCCCAACAATCGCATCTTGGCCGTATGGTTTGCGGGCTCTCGCGAAGGATTTGACGATGTGGGCATTTGGGGTGCAGAACGCACACATGGCCAATGGTCAGCACCGCGTCACTTGGCCAAAGTACGCAACGATCCTCATTGGAACCCCGTGCTCTTCGCAGCCAGCAATGGCGATGTGCATCTGTTCTTCAAAGTCTCAGTAGAAGGTCTCGTCGCCGGTGATCGAAAACGCGTAACCGATGGCTGGGAAACATGGCGTATCATTTCCAAAGACAACGGACAAACCTGGGGTGATGCCCATCCCATTGTAGCTGGCGACACATTGGGTCGCGGTCCCGTCAAAAACAAACCCATATTCCTCTCCAATGGTGATTGGTTGGCTGGCGCTTCCATTGAAGTGCGCAACACCGATGCCGACAAACCCGATATATGGGACACCTTTGTTGACCGCAGCACCGACAATGGCCAAACCTGGACCGCCTCAGAGAATCTACACATTGACCGATCCAAGATATCGGGCAAAGGCGTGATTCAGCCCACGCTATGGGAATCGACGCACGGACATATTCACATGCTCACACGCAGTACCGAGGGTGTGGTCTATCGGGCAGATTCAACAGATTATGGTCAAACATGGTCCTCGCTTTATGCAACATCATTGGCCAACAACAACAGCGGTTTGGACATTGCCAAACTGCCCGACGGCACACTGGCACTTGTGTGCAATCCCGTTACAAAGGGGCGCCACCCGTTATCCGTATTGCTCTCACAAGACAACGGGCAAACATGGCCTCATCGTTTAGACATTGAAACCGAACCTGGTGAATATTCTTATCCTGCCATCATACCCACTGCAACCGGTTTTGCTATTGCCTATACACACAACAGAAAAACCGTTGCCTTTTGGCACGGGTCCATTGAAAAAATTATAAAGTAAGGAGATTGTTGTGCGTGCTCTGTTTGCACTCTTTAATCTCTTGCGTATGCGAGGCGTTGCCTCTATCATCTTAAAACTGCCACAATATTTACGACTCTCGTGGCGACTCTTGTGGGATCAAAGAACACCCACCGGATCTAAAGTTTGGGTGATGTTGGCAGTTGCTTATGCCATCTCTCCACTCG
This sequence comes from Candidatus Latescibacterota bacterium, assembly GCA_018650745.1. GTDB lineage: Bacteria > Latescibacterota > UBA2968 > UBA2968 > UBA2968 > JABIFK01. The sequence continues at coordinate 8,197 of JABIFK010000052.1, forward strand.
ATTTCATTCCTGACTTCGTGTTGCCCATCATCGGTTATGGCGAAGACCTTGCTTTGGTGATTTTATCATTGCGCAACCTCATCAACAGCAGCCCACCCGAGTTGGTCAAAGAACACGCAAAAAACATTGCCGAAAAGAAATAGGGAAACATAGTCTCAGATCATAGGTCTCAGGGCAGTAAAAGAAATGGCCTTTTGACTTGCGACCTCCGACTTACGACAATCATTCATCTATAAAAACTCCGAATCTATGTCCAAACGCACGACATCCACAACCAACACACGCCTTTTTGAATGGCTCTTTACATTGATGCTCATTGCCGTACCGCTTGTCTGGTCCTCTGAGTTTGTCTTTGTGGCCTATTATCCAAAGCTCGTAGCATTTCACATTGGGCTTGCGGCACTCTACATTGCGTGGTTGTTCAAAAACCGCCCTATCTTTCATTCTTCAAGCCTCTTTTTACCTATTTTTGCCTACCTGCTTATCATAATCTGTTCTGCACTTTGGGCTCCAAATCGAATCGATACATTGGTTCAAGTTTCACACCATCTTGGGCTGGCTCTGCTCTTTTTTGTGCTATTAAACAATATTCGAACGCAAAACATCTTACGCCATATGCGCCCCATTGTGGCAATTGGCATTGTCATTGCACTCATTGGCATCGCGCAATATGCAGGTTGGGGGACGTTTTGGAAAATCCCTTCTGCGGGTTTACCGGGCAGCACGTTGGGCTATCGCAACTACGCGGCCATGTTCACCATTTTATGCCTCCCCCTGTCCCTCTTGCTCTTTATTGAGGCCCGTCATCCCAAACCACAATTTGGATGGGGCCTTGGCACGGCCATCTTATTTACATTTTTAATTTGCACACGCACACGGGGCGCTTGGGCCGGTCTTGCCTTGGGGCTTCTGGTTGTTGCCATTGTTCTGCTTCTGATCAAAACACATGATGGCCAACGCTTGTGGCGCGCCCTTTTTTCTGCCCTTACCAAAGACCACCTGCCACCAGCTATTTTGGGCGTTGTCATCACACTGTTGTTCCTATTCCTTATTCCCCCCAACATGCAAGGCCGAGGGTTTGACAGAAACCGTCCAGATAAAGCACATATTGCCAGCAGTGTGGCATCGATGTTGGATCGGGAAAATGACCCTCAAAAAAGTGTGCAACATCGCCTCAATATGTGGAAAAATACCTATGCAATGCTCCAAGACACACCGCTTTTGGGCGTTGGGGCTGGCAACTGGCACATCGCCTACCCACCCTATGACAAAGGGGACATCATTTGGGAAGGTCAAACCCCTCGACGGCCACACAACGATTTTGTCTGGATTGCCGCAGAGTTGGGTGTGATCGGCATCCTCATTTATGCCTGGTTGCTGCTTACCATCTTCTTTCTTATTTGGCGACTCCTAAAAACTCAAAACCGATCTCGCGTACGTCAGCCTCTGTTTATAGGCATGTCTCTCATTGCCCTCTTAGGCCATGCCCTCTTCAGCTTTCCCCGAGAACGTATAGCCATCACGCTTCTGTTTTGGACACTCATCACTTTTATTGCCATATTTGATGCCGAAAGCCGCCCCTCTATGCGCCAATCCTTTTGGGCAAGAACACGGTGGTTGGCATTGGCTGTTGTATTGCTCTGTGTGGGAATGAGCGTAAAAGCACATCGTTTCGATCAACACTTTGCACGGGCGTCTAAAGCGATTGACCGCAACGACTGGAACCAAGTGCTGCGGGAAACTTCCAAAGCCATTGACTACGGCATATTCGACCCTCAAGCGTATCTTGTGCGCGGGGTGGCACACGCCAACTTGGGCGATTTTTCCTTGGCCCTCAAAGACAACGCCCAAACGCTGAAGTATCATCCCAACTTTCTAAACGCACTCAACAACAGCGGTCTGTACTACAACAGCCTACAGCAATATCAAAAAGCACAAGACGTGCTCCTGCAAGCCATTCAGATTCACGCCAAGCACCCCGACGCATATGCCAACTTGGGCATTTCATATCAGGGTCTCAAACAGTTTGACCGCTCAGTAGAAGCACTTAAAACAGCCTTTGAGTTGGAACCCAACAATGTGGCCATTCGCGCGTATCTTGGCAGAGCATATAACAGCCAAGGTGATTCTTATGTGCGACAAGGCAACTCGGCAAAAGCCATTGAATCATTTGATAACTTCCTCAATATCTGGCAGGGTGATGCCCAATCTCGTGAAACCGTAGAGCAAAAGCGCCGTGCATTGGAAACCCCCTAGCATCCATGTCTAAAAAACCTAACCCACCTAAAAAGCCTCCCAAAAGAATTGGTAAAAAACTCCTCGCTTGGTATCACGCCAACAAACGCGACATGCCCTGGCGACAAACCAAAGATCCGTACTGCATTCTCCTCTCAGAATTCATGCTGCAACAAACCCAAGTAGATACCGTTATTCCGTATTACCATCACTTTCTCGAAGCCTTTCCAACAGTTCATCATTTGGCCCGCGCGCCTCAAGATAAGGTTCTCAAAACGTGGGAAGGCCTGGGATATTATGCTCGGGCGCGAAACTTACACAAAGCAGCCAAAGCGATTTCGTTGCAATATGACGGCACCGTTCCCGATACCTATGACGAACTGCAAGCTCTACCAGGTTTTGGACCCTATACAACCGCAGCCGTCTTAAGCATTGCGTACAACAAAGATCACGCCGTTCTCGATGGCAATGTCATTCGTGTCTTAACACGCCTGCTCAACATCCACGATGACGTCACACAAAACGCCGTTAAAAAACAACTCTGGGAATTGGCAGAATCCCTCCTCGCAAAGGGCCAAGCCGGTGATTATAACCAAGCCGTGATGGAGCTGGGTGCCACGGTCTGCACACCCAAGAGCCCCAATTGTCAAGATTGTCCACTCGTCACATCTTGTGATGCCCACCAAGCCGGTACACAGGCATCCCTCCCCGTCAAAGCCAAAAAGAAACCGCGCCCACATCACATGCTTGGTGCGGGGATTGTATGGCACAAAAACAAAGTGCTCATCACACAGCGCCCTGAAAACGGCTTGCTTGGCGGTTTGTGGGAATTTCCGGCAGGGACACAAGAAGCGGACGAAACGCTTCAAGAAACGTGCTCACGTGGCATAAAAGAGGCTGTGGGTATCGACATTCAAATTCAAGACCGATTCCGCACCGTCAAACACGCCTTCACCCACTTCAGCATCACCATCCACGCATTTCAATGCCACTATAAAAACGGAAAAGCCCAAGCGCTGTCTTGCGACACCTTCGCTTGGGTTTCTCTTGTCGAACTTTCCGATTATGCCTTCTCACGCACCAGCCGCAAACTCGCCGACTTTCTCCAGCAAAACGCTCAGAATGATCTCTTTATAAAATAACACCTATAAAAACTCAATTCAGCCAGTTGAAGCTATCCCTCTTGGGTCATTTCCCGTATGCGTCTCTTGCCGACCCAATCCCTTCAGCGCACGATAATGCGCGCCAATGGCCTTGCCTACAGTCGGATACGAAATATACTTCACTTGAAAATCTTCACACGTACTCTGAACAATTTTGCTAATGGCAGGATAATGTATGTGGCAAATTTTAGGAAACAAGTGGTGCTCGATTTGATAATTTAACCCACCCCAATACCAGGCCGCCGCCTTGCTGCTGGGCGCAAAATTGGCCGTGGTCTCTACTTGGTGGATGGCCCATTCGTTGTTAATTTCGCCCGTGTCTTGATTTGGCAGAGGAAATGAATTGTCTTCTACAATATGAGCCAATTGAAAAACAGTCGTCATTGTCATACCAAGCACCACATGTACAAGTAAGAAAAAGAGCAAAACATGCAAAATGGGATGAAAGAACATAGGCAACACGAGCATGTAGCCAAAATAGAAGAATTTGGTCACGAAAAACAGAATAGACTCAGTTAAGGGGAGACGAGGTAACTTGTAGTTGCCTATCTTACCTGAAAAAAACTTCTGA